>JAGCWG010000057.1 GCA_017961965.1 Bacteroidaceae bacterium
ACAGGCAGGAAGAGGTCGTGACCTGCGGCATTGAGGTGAGCCTTGTCGTCTGGTCGCTGGAAATACTTGCGACGGAACTCAGCATCACGCACCTTTATTATACTGCGTTTGTTGCAGTTGTCAAGCACAGGGATGCCGTACTTCTTGCATACCTTCTTTATCTCTTTGCACACAGGAACAAAGCCAGGTCTATCCACGTACCAAGGTGTGACGTAGCCAATCTTTGCCTTTGGACAAAGACGCTTGATACCCACGATAAGCGTGTTGAGCGAATCGACAAACATCCTCAATGAGTCCTCATTGCTCCTTATCTTATCCGCATCATTATGACCTGCAACGATGAGCACGTAGTCAGCTGACGGATCCATGGCAGTATAACGCACCCAGAGAGCTGGGCCGAAGTTCCACTTGCCGTCATGCGAACGGTCGAAAGCAACACACGAGCCATTTCTGCCGTAGTTGTTGTACGTCATTCCTAATTCCTTTGCCAACTTACAATGCCATGCTTCCTCCTTAGGACGCATGTGGTTAGCCACGTATGAGTCGCCGATAACATTCAGCACCTTCTGTGCGTTCATCGGCATGACAGCCGTGCACGCAAGTATTATTGCTCCAATTATCTTTTTCATATTCCGAGTATTTTTTTCACGAATGCAAAGATACGACATCGCAAGTTAAAGACAAAACATTTCCAAGATAATGTTAATCAAAACACATATTGGTTCATCAATCATGTTGTCAAATAATTTTACACATTTTGTTAAATTTTTAAAAAGAAACAGATTTAATATGTTTGAGGGTTGTACCGATGGGAATTTATTTGTTTCTTTGCATCACAAAAAAATAACAGAACCCAATGAGTACTATATTAGTTATCGACGACAAAAAAGAAATTCTTACTTCACTTGAGTACCTCCTCACTGAAGTATTTGACAAGGTGGTTACACTCGAATCGCCTGAGACGTCACTCCAAGTTCTAATGCAGCAGGAGATAAACATGATTCTCCTCGACATGAATTTCCATCTTGGTGTGAACACAGGTTCCGAAGGACTCTTCTGGCTTGAACAGATTAAGAAGGTCCATCCAGATATACCTGTCGTCCTCTTTACGGCATACGGCGACATCGACATCGCCGTCAGGGGACTGAAGATGGGTGCTGCCGACTTCGTGACTAAGCCATGGGACAACGATATTCTTCTTGACAAGCTCAGGGCAATCATGGAGAAGGAACGCAAGATGAAGACTCTTGAGGAAGTAACCGAGGAACACATGCAGAAGGCCATCGACAAGTGTCACGGCAATCTCACTTCCGCAGCCGAAATGCTCGGAATCTCCCGACAGACGTTATACAACAAAATGAAAAAGAAATGACACAAACCATTGTAATAGTATTGTCATTGGTGATTGTCTTCCTGCTATGGAAACATATCCAGCATGAGAAAAGGCTGAAGAGGTCATGCAAGATGCTGTTGGAGGCACTTGACAACAAGGACTACTCTTTCCGCCTTTCCACCAAGGGATGCTCATCGGGAGACAAGGCGCTGATGGAGGCACTCAACTCGCTTGTTGACAGGCTTTCGTCTGAACGACAAAACATAGAGGTTCACTCATGGGAAAAGCTCACACGCATACTTACCCACGAGATAATGAACTCTATTGCACCAATAACATCGCTAAGTAGTGTGTTCCTCCGCCGCAAGGACGTGCAGGAGTCACCTATCTACAATGGAATAAAAGCCATACACGACACTTCGACAGGACTCATGGAGTTTGTCGATAGTTACCGTAAATACACCACGCTCCAGAAGCCGCAACCTGAGGACTTCTCCCTGCGTGAGATGATGGACGGAATCCAGAACCTCGGTCTTGTACCAGATGACGTTACTTTGTACGTCAAGTACGACCTTGAGGACGACACCGTCCATGCTGACAAGACCCTGATAAGACAGGTGATTATCAATATCATCAAGAATGCTGTCGAGAGTTTCAACAAGATTCCAGAACACCCAGTGGCAAAGCACAGGGAACGCACCATACAGGTGTTTGCATACCACTATCCTGGCACTCCTCTACGAATAGCCATTTCGAACAATGGCGCAGTCATTCCTCCACTCGTGGCAGCCG
>JAGCWG010000591.1 GCA_017961965.1 Bacteroidaceae bacterium
CTCAGCAATGACGAGGATTGGACGTCCTGTCTGTGCGGCAGGGTTGAGGATAGGAAGGAACTCCTGAAGGTTAGAAATCTTCTTATCATAGATGAGGATGAGTGGGTTCTCCATCTCACACTCCATCTTCTCTGTGTTAGTAACGAAGTATGGAGAGAGATAACCACGGTCAAACTGCATACCCTCAACGACACCGATAGTTGTCTCACGACCCTTAGCCTCCTCGATTGTGATGACACCATCCTTAGAAACTTTCTTCATTGCATCAGCAATGAGCTTACCTATCTCGCCATCGTTGTTGGCTGATACTGTAGCAACCTGTTCAATCTTGTCATAGTTGTCGCCTACCTGCTCGCTCTGAGCCTTGATATGCTCAACAACCTTAGCAACAGCCTTGTCAATACCGCGCTTGAGGTCCATTGGATTAGCTCCGGCAGCAACGTTCTTGAGACCATTAGAGCAGATGCTCTGAGCAAGTACTGTAGCAGTTGTTGTACCATCACCTGCATCATCACCAGTCTTAGATGCTACAGACTTAACAAGCTGTGCACCTGTGTTTTGGAATGCATCAGAGAGTTCAATCTCCTTAGCTACAGTCACACCATCCTTAGTGATGTGTGGAGCACCAAACTTCTTTTCGATGATTACGTTACGTCCCTTAGGACCAAGTGTTACCTTTACTGCATTTGCAAGCTGATCAACACCCTTCTTCAACTGCTCACGAGCCTCTATATTGAAAATAATATCTTTAGCCATAATTGTATTTACTATTTAACCATTTACAATTTTATCATCATGAATAATGATAATAAAGCAAATGAAAGAAAACTATTTATAAATCTTATCTGCATGCCGTCCCCTTTATGGGTCACGTGACATTATTATTTTAAGATTGCAAGAACGTCAGACTGACGCATCATAAGATACTTGACACCCTCGTACTCGATTTCAGTACCAGAATACTTGCCATAAAGTACCTTGTCACCAACCTTGAGGATCATCTCCTCATCCTTAGTTCCGTTACCAGCGGCAACTACTTCGCCCTGAAGTGGCTTTTCCTTTGCTGTGTCAGGAATGATAATACCTCCAACTGTCTTCTCTTCTGCTGGTGCAGGAAGAACAAGAACTCTGTCTGCTAATGGTTGAATGTTCATAGTTTAATCTCCTATTTTAATGTTAATATTATTCAAGTGTAAGCTGTGCATCACTACGCTTGTGGTGTAATCTTGCACACCCATAGCATATACAAAAAGAATGCCATAAGTGATATTATTCACATTATGGCACACTTATTGACATTTAGTCCTGTTTTGTTATGACATTATGGCAGAGAGTTTTTTAATAAAACGAAAATTTATAAAATTAAAGAAAATTTTTCTAATGTTAAAACTTTAATTTCAAATCTATGCCTTCGGTTAATATCGGAACGCATAAATAATAAACTTTAGATTAAAATAAATTTTCTTTAATTTTCTAAATTTTCGTTTAAAAAATCCTACTTTAAGGATTATCAGAATTCCGCCTCAAAGCCTAAATCACTCAAGGCAGAAGCTATGGCTGACTTATCTACATCATGTCCTGTTACATTAGCACTGCCACCTTCAAGTATGACAGATGCTGACTCTACACCAGATACACTCAATAAAGCCTTCTCAGCATTCGTACGACAATGATTACAGTTCATTCCCTTAATATGGAATGATAATGTCTCATTATCCTCACAGTCACATTCACAATGGTCTTCACCACATCCACATCCGTGGTCATGACAATGGCAATGTGACTTACCTCTATATTTATTTATAAAGGCATTGATGAGCAATATACACATCAATATTGTACATCCAATGGAGAACCAAGATGAACCTTCGTCACAGCAATCGCCATGAGCTGCTGCTATGTTAGGTACGAACCATTCTCGAGGAAGGAGGTTATCTATTCCCAATGCAAATACTATTGCACCACAGATAAGGGTAAGAAGATAAATAATCAAAGTCTTACGTCCAAGTACCTTGTTTATAACCAATATAGATGCCATATTTGATGCCGGTCCTGCCATGAGTAATACAAGTGCAGCACCAGGAGTAAGTCCCTTGAGCATAAGTGCTACGGCAATAGGAATAGAACCAGTGGCACAAAGGTACATAGGAATACTAAATAACAATACGAACAATATACTCAATAGTGAGTTATCCTTGAATACTTCAAAGAAACTGTCAGGAACAAGTACTGTAATAAGTCCTGCAACAACAAGACCTATAACAAGCCATTTGCCTATATCTTCCATCATGTCCAAGAAAGCATATTCAAGTGCCTCCTTTATCTTATACATAAAAGAATGATGTTCGTGATTATGTGTTTCCTTAATTTCCTTTACCTCAATAGCAGTATCATCATCAAACACATTAACCATCTGACCTGCAAAGATAGCTGTCACAAATGCTACTATAGGACGAAGAATGGCAAAAGGAAGTCCCATAAGCGAATAAGTTGCTATGATGGAATCTACGCCTGTCTGTGGAGTAGATACAAGGAAAGACACTACAGAGCCCTTAGAAGCACCTTCACGACGCAAAGACATGGCTGTAGGTATTACACCACATGAACATAAAGGAAGCGGTACTCCGAAGAGCGCAGAATATATTACCGACTTAATACTATTACGTGACAGATAACGTGTATATAATGTATTAGGCACAAATGAATGCATCAATCCTGCCAAAAGAAATCCCAACAAAAGGAATGGGGACATCTCATTAATTAAATCAAATATTTCTTTCATACTTTTTTATTTTTTTGGAGTAAAATGGAGTTAAAAGAAATAAAGAGTAGTAAAAGGACGAATGTCTTGTCTATTTACTTCTTATTATTTCATTTGACTACTATTTACTACTTCTATTAAAATTACGCTGCAAAGGTATGAACAATAAAATGCAACTCGATTGCAAATGAAAGAAAGGTATAAATTTTTCTATAATTTTTTTTATTTTAGTTCTTATGATATGATTTAAGAATAACTTTATACAATATTATTTTTTACACTAATTACCATTAATTTGCCACGAATGATAATTAATATTTTTACATAACAATTTAATTTTCATTAATAGATTTCTATAATATA
>JAGCWG010000592.1 GCA_017961965.1 Bacteroidaceae bacterium
AAGCTCACGGAAGAATCCTACTACTACAAGAACGAATGCGTATCCAAGTCCGTTACCTACACCATCGAGGAATGACTCCCAAGGTCCGTTCTGCATTGCGAATGCCTCAAGACGTCCCATGAGGATACAGTTAGTGATGATGAGTCCGACATATACAGAGAGCTGTACTGATACATCGTAAACGTATGCCTTGAGGATGTTGCTCACGATTGTTACGAGAGCTGCTACTACAACGAGCTGTACGATGATACGGATACGGTTTGGAATTGTCTTACGGAGCAATGAAATAATCACGTTAGAGAATGCCGTGATAACTGTAACAGAGAGTCCCATTACAATTGCTGGCATAAGCTGTGATGTTACAGCAAGAGCCGAACAGATACCGAGGACCTGAACTGCTACCGGGTTGTTAAGGTTCAGCGGACCCTTAAAAACCTCGCCATTTTCCTTTGAAAATAAACTCATATTCTTAATCCTCCTATTTATTTAAGTGTGTCAGCACAACAGCTGTCTGCTGCTGCCTCGCAGCATTCTGCTTTGTCGCATGCCTTGTCGCATCCTCCGCACTCAGCTCCGGCAAATGCCTTGATAGCTGCTGCGTTGTCAGCGAGACACTTCTTAATCATATCATTAACACCATTTGATGTGAGTGTAGCACCTGTAACTGCATCTACATAGTTGTCAGCAGAGAGGTTTGCTGGTGCCTTGCCACTCTTGTAAACACCAAGAACGACTTCGTCGCCGTTGAAGATCTTCTTGTTCTGGAAGAGCTCCTGGAACCACTGCTCCTTGATGCGTGCACCAAGACCTGCAGTCTCACCTTCGTGGTTGAAGAATGTTCCGTAAACTGTCTGTCCGTCCTTGTTGATAGATACCCATCCCCAGATAGGACCCCAGAGACCAGCACCCTTAACCTTTACGACGAGTTTCTCCTCACCATTGACATTGGCAGTGAGGATGTCTGCATTCTGATCCTGATCGCCAAGGATGTTTGACCACTCAGCTTCAGGGTCAGCACACTCACGTACGTTGAGTGAAGCAAGAATCTGCTTCTTTGTGTCGAGAGCAACATTCTTGTCCTGTGTTGCCTTGAGTGATGATGCTACGAAGGCGAGGAGGAATGCTACGATGATTACCATCACGCTTGCATATACAATAGTATATACGTTGCTATTTGTATTCAATTTTGCCATTTCTGTTTCCTCCTTATTTTGCAGCACGCTTAGCACGCTTGTTAATATTTGACTGAATGAAGCAGTAGTCGATGAGTGGAGCGAAGACATTCATCAAGAGGATAGCGAGCATCATACCTTCTGGGAAACCAGGGTTGAGCACGCGGATGATGATTGCCATAGCACCGATAAGGAATCCGTAGATGTACTTACCGCACTCTGTACGAGCTGCTGTTACAGGGTCAGTTGCCATGAATACTGCACCGAAGGCAAAACCACCGACAGTGAGCTGCTCCCACCATTCGAAGTTCTGTGCTCCTTCGTATGGGAGAAGGTATGCGAGAAGAGCACCACCTACGAATGTAGATACGATAATCTTCCAGCTTGCAATACCAGCCCAGATGAGGATTACGGCACCAATCATGATTGCGATGAATGAAGTCTCACCGATTGAACCAGGGATAGTACCGATGATAGTGTCCATTGCGTCGTAAGTCACAGGCTCACCAGCACCAAGCTGACCGAGTGGAGTAGCGCAAGAGTAACCGTCAATAGTACCGTTGATACAATCCATGTAGTTCTCGTTAACCCATACCTTATCTCCTGACATCATTGCTGGATAAGCAAAGAAGAGGAAAGCACGAGTTACGAGTGCTGGGTTGAAGATGTTCATACCTGTACCACCGAATACCTCCTTTGCGAAGATTACAGCGAAAGCTGTAGCAATAGCAAGAATCCAGAGTGGGCAGTTAACAGGAACAATCAAAGGAATGAGCATACCTGTAACGAAGAATCCCTCGTGTACCTCTTCTTTCTTCCACTGTGCAACGGCACACTCGATACCAAGACCAACTGCGTATGAAACGACAATCTTTGGAAGCATAACGCCAAGTCCGTAGAGGAACTGACCGCAGATGTCGTCAGTAGGAACACCTACAGCGAGGTTGTGCTGGTAACCGATGTTGTACATACCGAACAAGATTGCTGGTATGAGTGCAATAATAACGAAGAAAATAGAACGCTTTGAGTCGATAGCGTCGTGGATGTGAGCACCACGAACCTTGGCTGTCTCGTTTGGTACGTAGAAGAATGTCTCTGCTGCGTCAAACAATGAGCCAAAGGCGCTCAACTTGCCTCCCTCTGAGAAGGCAGGTTTCATATTGTCAAGAATTTTCTTAAGTCCCATAGTGCTTATTCGTTTTCTTTACGCAACATATCGAGACCTTCTCTTACGATGCGCTGAAGTTCAACCTTTGAACTATCCACGAACTCTGCTACAGCGAAGTCCTCAGGAGCTACCTCGTAGATTCCGAGTGCCTCCATACGGTCGATGTCGCCAGCGATGATAGCCTTTACGAGCTGTTCTGGATAGATGTCCATTGGGAATACAGAATCGTACTCACCACTGAAGATCATGTGACGGTGTCCACCCTTTACACGAGCATCAAGCACATACTCCTTGCTGCTTGACTGAAGCCAAGAGAAGTATGAACGGCTTACAGAGAACTCGTTGAAACGTGGTGCAATCCAACCGAAGAGTTCGTCAGCATCGTCACCCTCAGGGATAGCTGTAACCTCTGTTGAGTGAGCAAGGAGGAATCCTTCTTCACATGTCTTGACACCAGTAAGTGGGTTGCCGTCGATAAGACGAACCTTCTTATCTGTGTTGACGTTGCCTGCAACGATGTCAGCAATCTTAGCACCTACAAGAACCTTCTTGTAAGATGGAGTCTTGATTTCTGAACCTGCAACAGCAATAGTACGAGTAAGATTAACCTTACCTTCATTGAAAAGACGACCAATGAAGATAACCTCTTCTGCACCGATTGTCCAAACAACCTCACCCTTGTTGATAGGGTGTGTATTGTTGATCTGCACACCAACATTACCTGTTGGACACTTACCATCGAATACTGTCACTTCAGCATCCTTTACAGAAGTAAGTTTGCTGCCTGGCTGAACACCGAGGTAAACCTTTGCAATTCTGCTAAGAGCAGTGATACCAGTTTGGAAGTTCTCTACCTCGCCAGCAAGTACTACGCCTTCAAAGTCAGCAGCCAAAGGCATGTCGCTGAATGCAGATACATAGATGCCCTTAGGTGCGTCGTCTGGATTAGCAACGACTGCGTAAGGACGCTGTACGAAGAATGAGAAAAGACCGCTCTCAAGGAGGGCTGCCTTCACCTCATCGCCAGAAAGCGATGTTGCATTCTTCACACCGAAGTCAACGTACTCCTGACTTGCAGCGGCTTCTACCTGAACGCTTAATACTTTACGACGATCGCCTCTCTCAACGAGTGTTACCTTTCCGGCAACAGGAGAGACGAACTTCATTTCTGGATGCAACTTGTTTACAAACAGAGCATCACCAGCCTTTACAACATCACCTTCCTTGACTACCACCTTTGGTTTCATACCCCAGAATGCATCAGGAACAAGTCCATAGACCTTAGATGCAGGCACGGCAGAAACCTGAGCAGCAGCCTTACCTTTAAGGTTGATGTTCAAGCCTTTTCGTAATTTAATTACATTCGCCATATTATTGTTAATATTAACTGTGTTTTGGATTTTCAAAACGATAACGAGGACACAGGCTTCCTAAAAATCCCCTTGTCTCCCCAAATTTGGTGACAAAGTTAGTTATTTTTCGCCGAACAGATTGTATTTTTTTAGCACTTTTTCACGTTTTAGGATTAAATTACAACGTATTTATGTATTCGTGCAGTTTTTTGTAGAAAGTATGATGTGTCAATGTGTCAGAATCGCCTATAATCATAAGCTTCATCCTTGCACGAGTCATTGCCACATTCATACGTCGCAAATCGTTGAGAAAACCAATCTGTCCGTGCTCGTTGCTACGAACCATACTGATGATGATAATGTCACGTTCCTGTCCCTGAAAGCCGTCGACGGTATTTACTGTTATGGACTTGCGGAAAGGACGTAGCTCTTCATCCTTCTTAATCAACGAACGGATGTATTGTGCCTGAACCCTGTAAGGGCTTATAATACCAACATCAAGTCGTTCATCAATAAATCTTTGTTTTCCAATCTTATTGATATAATCTGTTAATGTCTTGATACAAAGCTCTGCCTCAGGCTTATTGATGCGTCCGTGGCTCTCTCCGACAAACTGCTCGTGGAAGTCTGGAAGGGTAGATTCGTCGTCATTTTCAGAAGTGTTATCTTCTCTGAAATGTGCCGTGTCAACCCATTGAATAGGAGTGTCGAGGTCAAGAATACCACGATTCTGCACATCAGGTGCAGAAGTGAGCTTACCTCCATAGAACCAATCGGATGAAAAACGCATAATTGCGTCATTCATACGGTATTGTACATTGAGAGTTGCGACGGATTCAGGTACATTCTCTACTACTCGTTCCATTAGAGTTTTGCCCAATCCTCCACGCATTGCGTCATAGTTTTTGATTGTCGGTGGCAACTGCTGGTGGTCACCAGCAAGAATGACACGACTTGCTCTGCGCATAGCTATCCAACATGCTGGTTCCAAGG
>JAGCWG010000593.1 GCA_017961965.1 Bacteroidaceae bacterium
CATGTAGTATTTATTGGCTTTCAACTTGAATGAATGAGGAGTCCATCCTCTACTCCATCCGCCACAAGCACTCATATCAACCTCCTGACTGAGTGCATACTCACCATCAGCAGTACTGTACTCAAAGTTAACAGGACGGTCCCAGTCCATATTCCAGTTGCAGGCATCATCACTACCATTACCTGGGCGTCCATTATAACCTTTAACAAAAATACCTCTATCTGAAGAAGTCATGTTGGCTTGTTCTGTCACGATGTTAATGACAGGGAACACATAACGCTTGTCCTTCTTGATGTAAGAACGAGTGACCACATCACTATGAAGGAAACCTTTCTTATATGCAATAGCACGGAAAACAGTTGTACTTGTGAGAGAGAACACTGTATCTTTTGATATCACATTCTTTGAAAATATAGTAGGAACTATACCATCAAGACTATAGTAAACCAGACATCCCTCTGGGACGTGAAGTGCAACCTCCTTTGTGCCAGTAAAGAATCCGCCTGGCTCTGAGAACACAGGAGCATCAACTTGCTCAGATGCATAGAAATAATCATAGTCAGAACGATAATAGCCATATTTAGTTGGATAATTACATCTTCTCCACACATCTGTACCCAAAGTACGAGCATACGAAGTACGTGCTATTGCCTGTGGATAAGCGACACTATCTATAACGTGTTCGCCATCAGTCACGTATATAGTTCCTCCCTCATAAGCAAGCTTGAAGTTAATCATCGTAGGAGCGAACACAGCATCATAATGGTCAAACTCGACACACGCAAAGTTTAATGGATTAATAATGTTCGTACCGTCACCTCCTGCACCGATGACCTTTGCTTTCTTAAGGTTTGCCTTATCGTCAGTCACATAAAGTCCATCCAACTTCATGAACTTGTTAGATGAGTTGTAAAGTTCAATCCATGAACCATAGTTGTACGAAGCATCCAAGTTCATATCAAGGTCGGAAACACAAACCTCGGAAAGGTGAATGTCCTTGCTCGACAACTCGATAGCACCTTCAACGGTGACATGATACGTTGCACTCACTCCAGAGCCATCCCTTGCAGTCACAGTAATATCGGCCTCGCCCTGAGACAAGCCATTGACAATACCGTATTCATCAACTGAAGCTACAGCAGGATTGCTTGAACTCCAATAGTATCTCGAAACAGAAATATTGGCAGGCGAAGTGCTGAAGTCATTGCGGACAGATTTGCGTTCGCCTATTATTATATTATCTTTGTCAAATGTTATGCTTTCGTGCTTAGTCAAAGTTCCTTGGAACTCAAGTTTGACACCACCAAAGACGAAGTAACCGTTACCATCGTAAGTCTGGATAGCTGGCTCCACGTATATATAGTCAGCGTTGTTCGTAAACTCGAAACTTAAAGCATAAAGCCCAGCATCAATTCTGGCCTTTGCTCCCTTCACACTTCCTGGCACATACTTTCCGTCAGTCATCTGCACGTCATCAGCGCTCATCTTCTCGTTAGTTGCACCCGATGAAGCACACGGAATCTGAAGCTCACGCTCAGATCCACCTGCATAGCAATAGTAGATAGCTTTGGAATTTCCCTTGTATGAGGCATTCTTGCTCTTACTGTAATCATTTGTAGCAGAGCCATCGCGATAATAGCCGTAGATGGTCATGCGAAACCTACCCTTAGGCAGTCCATCAGCCACTTGGTACATATATATCACCGAGCTTGCCTTGAATCCGACGGCTCCATCAACCTTGTCGTGAGGCTTACCGTACATAAACCAGCCATTAGTACTGCCGTTCTTAAATCTTGGATTAGAAAAGAAGACATCCGTGAAATCAGTCCATTCCTGTGCACTTGTTGCTATACAAACAACAAAGCAAATCAACGATAATAGTTTTCTCATGTCAGTTAAGTTGAAGACGCAAGACACATGGTCTCACATCTATATTATGTATTATTTGTTATCAGATTAATTTATTAGTTCTCTTTTCCCGTATATTCAAGAATATACTTTCCATACTTTCTAATTTGATTATGTAATAAGGTTTGTTAACCGGCCACAAATTTACACTTTATCTTCCAATTTCAAACAAATTTCTCCAAATATTATTCCTCGTGTCAAAAATTTATACACTTTTCGCCCCACTTCCTTTATGATTCACGTCCAAAAACACACAAAATAAGGGGAAGCCACCTCCTACAATATTTCAATCTTTACTAAGAATTACAGATTATTACCAAAAATTACTGAATATCGCCGTGTATTGCAGAGATGCCACCTCGTCAATGTCGTAACTTTGCATCGTGATTCAGAAGTGTTTCCCTTACCTTCCCCTTAGGTGTGCCTTAGGTGTCCCTTCGGTTTGTAAGGGAATTGTAAGGGAAACGTAAGGCGAACTTAAGGCGAACCTAACACACTGCTGTTATCCGCCAATTATTAGTTCAAGTGTAAATGACGAATTTATTACGGTCAAAGTTGAGACAATTTACGGACGAAGTAAGAACTCAGCAGGGACTATGAACATTATGGGACGCTGGGCGTGTAGCGATGATTCTACAATTGTAAATGCGCAATATGTTCCACCATGCCGTCGGGCATTGGCTTCAGCTTTTTCTTCTTTATCAGTCCGTTCATTTCTCGGCGGAAACTGTCAAGCTTTTCTTGCGTCAGGTCGTATGTGTGTTTGCCATAATCTTC
>JAGCWG010000594.1 GCA_017961965.1 Bacteroidaceae bacterium
ACCCTTCTCCTGCTGCTTCATTGCCTCCTTCCAGAGGATGTTCATGCTCTTTGTGTTTGAAGGGAAGAATCCATCAAGGTTGTTAGCCTTTACAGTCATGTTGACGAAGTATGACTCAGGGATAAGCTCATAAACGATGTCGAGTGAACCGCCTGCGATAGGGAGTGACATGGTTACGCTTGACTCTGTCACGTCCTTTGGCTCAAACTCGAAGTCGCTTGTCAGGATGTTTGTGCTCTTTCCGTCGATGCTGATGACGAAAGAGTTGTCGTCGCCGTCAAAGAGTACGACGTTGCCTCCCTCCTGATTCTTGTAGTCAGGGTTGAGGATTTCAGCCTTCTTGAGCTGTGCTCCGTTGCTTGATACTGTGAGTGCAAGGAGGTCGTTCTTGATGACCGTTGTTGTTTCCTTTATCTGGCGTGCTGCATGGAGAGGGTTGAGAGTGTCTGCAAGTTCAGCCATCTTCTCTGCGTTCTCCTTCTTAGCCTTTTCTTTCTCGATTTTTGCCTGTTCGATCATGCGAACATTCTCGATGGAGTCTCTAACTACCTGCTCTGCGTGACGCTGGGCAGCATCCTTCTGGCTGTACCATGTCCAGCCGAAGAGGACAATCGCAATGAGAATCCATCCGATAAGTTGATTTTTATCCTTCATATTGTTTTTGTGTTATTATTTCCATTCTTTTGTACCTGCGGGCAAGGACGAAGAAGAAGCCTTTCTTCATCTGCTCTTGGTGCGATAAACATAAAGCTCATAGTGACAGAAAAAGCCACGTAAAAGAGTTCTTTTTGTAACTCGGAATAGTTGTACTCCGTGTATTTGGAGTAAATGTCGTGCAAAATTACAAAAAAATGTTATATTTCTATCATATTATGTGTTAATAATACTTTTTTTACTAATTTTGCTCGTGAAAATGTATTTTGAAAACAAAAAAAATCAAATATGAAGTCAAGAATAGTAATGATTCTCATCGCCCTCATGACTGCGATGAGCGTAAATGCAAAGAAGTATCCCCAGATGACATTCGAGAAGACAACGATAGATGTCGGGGAGTTCTCCGTAGAAGACCCTGTGCGTGTTGCAACTTTCAAGTTTACCAATACTGGCAAGAAGAATCTCATTATCAACTATGCCCATGCGTCATGCGGATGTACTTCGGTTGAATATCCTAAAGACCCAATCTCTCCTGGTGCTACGGGTGAGATAAAGGTGACATACAACGGATTTGGCAAGATGACTGGTAAGTTCAAGAAGACCGTCACTCTCCGTTCTAACTGTAAGGCAGACGTCTCTCGCATCTTCATCACAGGCGACATGATTGACGTGCCTGTGTCTAAAAAATGAAGAATGAAGAATGAGGAATGAAGAATGAAGAATCCCCAGCCCCCAAAGGGGGAGTGGTTTCGTGGCATCTAAGAGAACCGTCTTGGCTCTCTCCCTCGACCCTTCCCATGAGGAGCTGATGAGGACTCATTGAGGAGGCTTTCGTGAGTCTCATAATAGTCTCATGTGAGTCAGTACTTAGTCACTACTGAGTCAGTACTTAGTCGCTATTTTGACTCGTAGTTGCCTGTGCCTCGCTATTGCTATGTGCTTCCCTTACGTTTCTCTTAAGTTTCAAAGAGAAATATAAGAGGATGGTAAGAGAAATGTAATAATCATCACTAAATTTTGTTTGGCGGCTTTTTTTTTGTAACTTTGCCGCCGTTTTAACTGAATTACTAATATAGACGACGGAAATGAACCAACAGTATTCCTCTGCTCTTTTGGAACGCGCTGTGGACGAGTTTGCCAAACTGCCTGGAATAGGCAGGAAGACGGCTATGCGCCTTGTCTTGCACACCTTGAGGCTTGAGGTTGGTACGGTTGATAGTTTCTGCCACGCTATACAGAACCTAAGGCACGAGGTACAGTATTGCAGGGTGTGCCATAACATCTCCGACACGGAAGTGTGTCAGTTGTGCTCCAATCCTCAGCGTGACGCAAGCACGGTGTGTGTGGTTGCCAATATCCAGGATGTGATGGCAATAGAGGCTACCATGCAGTACCACGGACTTTATCACGTCCTTGGCGGGGTCATAAGCCCTATGGACGGAATAGCTCCGAGCGACCTTGAGATTGACAGCCTTGTGGAGAGAGTGGATGCAGGGGGTGTGAAGGAGGTCATCCTTGCACTCAGCAGTACGATGGAGGGTGACACTACCAACTTCTTCATCTACCGTAAGCTGGCACATAATACAGATGTGAAGCTTACCGTCCTTGCACGAGGAATGTCAATAAATGATGAGCTTCAATATACCGACGAGATGACTCTCGGACGCTCGCTCATCAATCGAGTGCCTTTTACTGGAAACTAACAAATATGGAAAAGAAAACAGAGAAAGTCTTATTATACATAAAATCAAGTATCGTCGCATCAATGGTCATCGCAATTGCCGTGGCTGTGTGTGGCGAACTCAATATGTTTGTAGATTATGTCGTGGAACCAAAGGGTGAGGATGAGTTCATTCTCAATCTCGTAACCATTTGTCTCACGATAATAGGCGTACCACTTACGCTTAAATTCTACTCACTCTGTATCAACCATTCGCTCCGCCGAATGGATAATGATGAGGCTCTCAACCGCCTCCTACGTTATGCCTTGGTGCGCAGCCTTACTTTGTGCGCCATTGCTGTAGTGGATATGTGCGCTTATTATCTGACATTCAACATTACTGGAGCCATGTGTGCCCTCGTTGTTGGTGTGATAATGCTCATGTGCTGGCCAAAGCGCAAGCAGATAGACGCTTATCTTGAGAAAGTGAATCAGGAATAAGGAACGGAGAGTGGGAGGATGAAGATATCTGTCGTCATAGTAAACTATAATGTGAAGCGCTACGTGGAGCAATGTCTGCTCTCCGTTGAGCGTGCTTTGCATGGTATGACGGGAGAGGTCTATGTGGTTGACAACAACAGCACGGACAACTCTGTGGAATATCTCAAGAGCAAGTTCCCTTGGGTTTATTTCATCAGGAATGACTTTAACGCAGGATTCTCCAAAGCAAACAATCAGGCTTTGCGAGTGGCAAGAGGCGAGTACGTCCTGCTCCTCAATCCTGACACTATAATAGGAGAGAATACGCTCAGGGATTGCGTTGCTTTCCTCGATGCCCACCCGGATGCAGGTGGCGCAGGAGTGAGGATGCTCCGTGTTGACGGTTCCTTTGCTCCTGAGTCAAAGCGTGGAGTACCAACACCTTGGACATCATTCTGCAAGATGACGGGGCTTTGCTCCCTCTTTCCTCAGAGTCGTGTCTTTGGCAGATATTATATGCAGTTTATCCCATCCGACAAGGTGGGACAAATAGAGATAATGTCGGGTGCGTGTATGTTTATGCGCAAGAGCGTGCTTGACAAATGCGGATTGCTTGATGAGGACTTCTTCATGTATGGCGAGGACATCGACCTCTCATACCGAATACTCAAGGCTGGTTACAAGAACTACTACATCCCTACAAGCATTCTGCATTACAAGGGCGAGAGTACGCAGAAATGCTCGTTCAGGTATGTTAATGCGTTCTATAACTCCATGCTTATCTTCTTCCATAAGCATTTTGGACGCTACAACTTCCCGCTCATTCTCATCGTCACCCTCGCCATCTATGGCAAGGCGGTACTTACGTTCATCACGCAGCAGTTCAGGCGCCGTTCAGTCAAGCGTCAGACATCTGTACAGTATATGAGAAGTAAGCGTTATCTCCTTGTCGGCAAGGGTCGTAATCTCAGGGATATGGAGGCGTTGATGGAGAAGAATCATCTGTACCATTCCATTTCGTCATCTATTCCAGAGAAGTCGGAAAAAACAGCCGACTATGTTGTATTTGATACGGACGCATACTCATTTGAGGACATACTCGAATGGTTCCGACATAATGAAGAGATGAGGCCACGTCCGCTCATTGCCACTTATCTCAGTCTCAACAAGACTATCATCACAGGTAATCTTGTGATTGAGTAGGGGTCCCCCTCCCCATCCCTCCCCGAGGGGAGGGTGACTAAAGCCAGAAGCGAGGCTGCTCTTTCGAGCCTTCCGTGGCTTTAGCGTTTCATCTCGAGTCATGCTTGGCTCGCTTCTCTCTTTTCGAGCCGTCTTTGGCTCGCCGTTTTTTTACACAAAACAGAATAATAACAATTAAAATCGCAAAATAAAATGCTTAGAATTGCAGTTCAATCAAAGGGACGTCTTTACGAAGACACAATCAATCTCCTTCAGGAGGCAGGTATCAAGGTTCCAAGTAGCAAGCGCACCTTGCTTGTACAGGCAAGCAACTTCCCACTTGAGGTTCTTTATCTCCGCGATGATGATATTCCTCAGACAGTTGCAGACGGAGTGGCTGATATCGGTATCGTAGGAGAGAATGAGTTCGTAGAGCGTGGCGAGGACGCAGAAATCATCAAGCGTCTCGGTTTCTCCAAGTGCCGCATCTCTCTTGCTATTCCTAAGGCAATAGAGTATCCTGGTGTTCAATGGTTTGACGGTAAGAAGATTGCTACTTCTTATCCTAACATCCTTCGTACATTCATGAAGGAGAACAACATCAACATCGACATCCATGTTATTCAGGGTTCTGTGGAGATTGCTCCGGGTATTGGACTTGCCGATGGTATCTTTGATATCGTAAGCTCTGGCTCTACTCTCGTAAGCAATAACCTCCGTGAGGTTGAGGTTGTCATGCAGAGTGAGGCTCTCCTTATTGGCGACAAGAAGCTTTCTGACGAGAAGAAGGCTGTACTTGACGAGCTTCTTTTCCGTATCAACTCTGTTCTTATTGCTGAGGACAAGAAGTATGTGAGCATGAACGCTCCTAAGTCAAGCCTCGAAAAGATTATCGAGGTTCTCCCGGGTCTCAAGAGCCCTACTATCATTCCACTTGCTGATCCTGACTGGTGCTCAGTATCTGCCGTTCTCGATGAGAAGCATTTCTGGGAAATCGTAGGTCAGCTCAAGTCATTCGGAGCAGAGGGAATCCTCGTTACTCCAATCGAAAAGATGATACTTTAAGACCCACCCCGACCCTCCCTAAATGGAGGGCGGCTAAAGCAGACAAATGCAACTATCTTTCAGCCGTCCTTGGCTGAAATCTCAAATAATTCACAAACAAAACAACTCGACTCATGCAAATCGTCAAATTTCCAGCCAAGTCACAATGGGCATCTTTCCTTGAACGCCCACATCGTGATGCAAGCGAACTTCGTGAGACGGTAAAGACCGTACTCGATGATATTCAGGCTCGTGGAGATGTTGCTGTCAAGGAGTATGAACTCAAGTTTGATAAGGTTCAACTTGATTCGCTTCAGGTCAGCGAGACAGAACTCCAGGAGGCTGAAACTCTTGTTAGTGATGAACTCAAGCAGGCACTCACGCTTGCCCATCATAACATCGAGAAGTTCCATGCAAGCCAGAAGTTTGAGGGTAAGAAGGTTGAGACAGCTCCGGGGGTGGTATGCTGGCAGAAGTCTGTTGCAATCGAGAAGGTAGGTCTTTATATTCCTGGAGGAACAGCTCCTCTGTTCTCTACCGTTCTCATGCTTGCCACACCAGCCAAGATTGCAGGATGTAAGGAAATTGTTCTTTGCACTCCTCCTAATCGTGAGGGTAAGGTCAATCCTGCCATCCTCATGGCTGCACGTATTGCAGGCGTGAGCAAGATATTCAAGGCTGGTGGCGTTCAGGCCATAGGCGCTATGGCTTACGGTACGGAATCCGTGCCAAAGGTAAGCAAGATATTCGGTCCTGGCAATCAGTTTGTCATGGCTGCCAAGCAACAGGTGAGCCTCCATGAGGTTGCCATCGACATGCCAGCAGGTCCAAGTGAGGTGGCTGTTGTGGCAGACGATTCTGCTAACCCAGTCTTTGTTGCAGCCGACCTCCTTTCTCAGGCAGAACATGGAGCCGACTCACAGGCGGTAATGTTTACCGATAGCCTTGCTCTTGCTGAGGCAGTTGATGCCGAGGTAGCCAAGCAGCTTGAAAAGCTTCCACGAAAGGAGCTTGCGTCAAAGTCTCTTGAATACAGTAAACTTATTGTCGTTAAGAATCTTGACGAGGTAATTGATATATGTAACGAGTATGCTCCTGAGCACCTTATCCTTGCCGTCAAGGATTATATGACTGTGGCAGAGAGGGTGGTGAATGCAGGAAGCGTATTCCTTGGCAACTACTCATGCGAGAGTGCGGGTGACTATGCGTCAGGTACAAACCACACACTCCCGACATCTGGCTATGCCAAGGCTTATAGT
>JAGCWG010000595.1 GCA_017961965.1 Bacteroidaceae bacterium
CGGTAGCCTCGAAGAGGTTTGCAAGTACGGAATGACAAAGGACTGCGGTCTTCTCGTCAACTCAAGCCGTGCCATCATCTATGCCGACAAGACAGAGAACTTTGCCAAGGTTGCTGGTGAAGAAGCAAAGAAGGTGGCAGAGCAGATGGCTGCTCTTTTGAAATAAGACTTATCTGCGAAAAACAATAGGATTAAGATTTGACTTTGCATTAGTCAAATCTTAATCCTCACATCAATTACCAAACAATATGAAAAGCAAAATTCTTTTAACCACAATAATCATTCTCGCCTCATGTACGGGAAGCAAGAATAAGGTTAATATTGAAGCAGATGTTAACATCAACACAGAAGAAGTTACCGACGTGAAGGCAACAGATAACGATGAGCAACCAAACGAGAAGTACAAAGATGTACTTACACGTGTAAAGCATATCTATTCCGTTTGGTTCAACAATGATGATTATGACGATAGCGTATTCTCTAAAGAGCATAATGCCATAAGCGAAGAAGGTTGTAGGCTCGCCGAAGGATGTTGGGGTGCAGAATGTGTGTTTTGGACCTTGACACAAGACTATGGTAATAACATCAAGTTAAAGTCTGCTACAATTCATGAAGTCAAGAACGATACTGCCGTTGTGGTAAAGTGTGACATTGACCTCGACTTAGAAGATTGTCACAATCACATCGTCTATCTTACCATGATTAAGGAAGATGGCAAATGGGTAGCCGACGACTGTCGCAACGATGAATTTTCCTACAAAGAATGTAACCTTGAATCCATCAAGGCTATGAAGGGAGAAAACTAAATACAAGATTATTTTTCGCTTGCGTTGCAAGTAATTACATAAGATATATTAACCAAAAACAAATCAAATATGAAAGCATTCATTTCATTATGTATTTGTGCCATGATGGCATCAAATACATTTGCACAAACAACAAACAATAATGAGAACAACGAAAATGTTGCAAAGAGTTCTTACGTCATCTGTCAGAACCCGGACACGCCACAGCACTATGAGGGTGGTGAGAGAGCCGTGAACAACTTTATCAAGGTAAACATGAAATACCCTTATCAGGCACAACGTGAGGCAGTGGAAGGAACAGTCATCGTTTCCTACATCCTCAACGAGGACGGTCTTGCCGACGAGGTGGAAGCCGTTGAATACAACGGTATCAAGGCTACTAAGGACAAAGGCATTGCCCAACTTGCACTTGAGAACCTACTCAAGGATTATCCTAAATTGAAGGCCAATGCTCAGAGACGATACATGGAAGCCGTACAATCCCTTCTCGTCGAAGCTGTGCGACTCGTCTTCAACCTTCCGAAGGCAACTCCAGCAATGAAGGATGGCAAACCGGTAAGCGTCAAGTGTACCATCCCTGTTGAGTTTGAACACAAAGAGAAGCACATATAATTGTCAAGCCTTCCAAGCTGACAACAATCTCAATATAAGTTAGTGGGTAACTCAGATACAGTTACCCACTAATTCTATACACCATTATTTTACCACATATTTATTTTGTCTTTAATCCGTTAAGTTGTATCTTTGCAACCATAAACAAATACTCGTTGGACTATGGCACAGTTAAAGAATTTACCAATCGGCATACAGAACTTTGAAAGCCTTCGCAAAAACAACTTTCTGTATATAGATAAAACAGAACTTATCTACAACTTGATTAAGGGAGGAAGATACTATTTTCTCTCACGTCCTCGCCGTTTCGGTAAGTCCCTGCTTATGTCAACCATCCATACAATCTTTGACGGCAAACGTGAATTATTTGATGGTCTTGCCATAGCCGACAAGGAAGATCTGAATTGGGCAAAGCACCCTGTATTGCATCTTGACTTGAACACCGAAAAGTATGACAACAAGGAGAAATTGGAGAAAAAGATAAATCTTTTCCTCACACAGATGGAAAGCGTATATGGAGCTAATCCTAATGAACAAACATACAGCACACGTTTTGAAGGCATCATCCAGCGTGCCTACGACAAGACTGGTCAGGGTGTCGTAATCCTTGTCGATGAATACGACAAGCCTATGCTTCAAGCTATCGGTAATGAGGAACTTCAGAATGAGTTTCGTGGCACATTGAAAGGTTTCTATGGTGCACTCAAGAGTATGGACGGATGTATTCAGTTTGCTCTCCTCGCAGGTGTAACCAAGTTCGGTAAGGTTAGTGTATTCAGCGACCTTAACAATCTGAAGGACATTTCAATGGATCATAGATACACCACCATCTGTGGTATTACTGAGAAGGAATTAAAAAATACAATGTCCCCATACGTAAAACGAATGGCAGAGGCAAACAACATGACTACGGACGAGTGTTTTGAGAAACTGAAACAACAATATGACGGTTATCATTTCTGCGAGGATTCTGTTGGAATGTATAATCCTTTCAGCCTTCTTAATGCGTTTGACGAAAACAGGTTCAAGAGTTACTGGTTTGAGACTGGTACACCAACATACCTTGTAGAACTACTCCAACATAACGAGTACAACCTGAATGATATGGAGCATGCAAAGGTTGATGCCGACACGCTCAACAGTATAGATTCGACTTCACAAGATCCAATTCCTGTTATATATCAGAGCGGTTATCTTACCATCAAGGATTATGACCAGGAGTTTGGAGAATACACACTTGGTTTCCCAAATGAAGAAGTAGAAATTGGTTTTACCAAATTCCTTCTTCCTTGGTATATCTCAAAAGAAAGGAGCAGATCTGCATTTGACTTAAAGAACTTCGTGTTGGATATACGTTCGGGCAATGCCGAGCAATTTGTCAAGCGACTCAAGTCACTCTTTGCAGATACTCCATATATGCTCATCAAGGACCTGGAAAACCATTACCAGAACGTCATCTGGCTTATAAGTAAGCTTGCAGGTTTCTATGTTCAGGCAGAGTACATGACAAGCGAAGGTCGCATAGACCTTGTACTCCAGACTCCTAAATTCTGTTACGTCATGGAGTTCAAGCTTGATGGTACAGCCGAGGAAGCACTTGCTCAGATAGAGGACAAGCACTACACCCTCCCATTCGAACAGAACGGACAGAAGATTATCCGCATCGGCATGAACTTCAGCAAGGAGACAAGAAATATAGAAGGGGTAAAGATAAGCCCCCTCCCATCCTCCCCCAAAGGGGTGGAGTAAGAATGTTACTCCGTTCGCCAAGTAGCTTTAACTTTCACCTTTTGATTCAGATGGTAAGAGCAGATGATTTATTTAGGTCATTCTCTTGGCTGTATCAAAAGAAATGTTTTTCTTTGCAACAAGAATTTGTCAATTAACAACATAAAATATGTTTACAGATAAAGTACAATATATAGTAGCACTAATATCAGAGTTTGCCAACAAATACGGCATTGCTGATGTACAGGCGGCTAAATACCTTAGCCGTTATGGAGCTATCGACTTATGTGACAAACACTATGACTATCTTCATACACAATCATTTACATCATCTGTAAGCGAAATTGCAGCTTTCTGCAAAAGAAATGGAGGTGAGCTATGATATTATATCACGGTTCAAATACCACAATTAACGATATTGACCTGAACAAATGTCATTTATATAAAGACTTTGGACAGGCATTCTACCTGACAGAAGACAAAGCACAAGCATCCGTTATAGCAAACGCTAGAGTCGCACTATTAGGTGGTGACAACATTATAAACAAATTCAAGTTCGACAAAGAGAAACTGAAGGATGGCACCTTGTCTTACCTAAGCTTTGAAGGTTATACGGAAGAATGGGCAGATTTCATTTTCAAGCATAGAGACGACACCATTACTCCACCATATATGCACAACTATGACGTAGTATATGGACCAATAGCAAACGATAGAGTTGGCATGCAAATACGCAATTTCAGAATGGGTTTTATTGACATGAAAGAATTCATGCGAAGACTCCATTATATGAAAGGCATTACTTACCAATGGGCTTTTTGTACTGAAAAAGCCATAAAATATTTAGAGAGAATATGAACATGGGAGTTTCATACGAAGAGTTTCAATTTCTTGTAGAGGGCTTGACTGCGGACATGATAGAACGCTTAGTCGAGAAAGAGAACTATGACTTGAAGACAGCCATAGACACCGTTTACGGCTCTCGCACATTTTCTGCCATTAAAAATCCGGAAACAGGTCTGTATTACCAAAGTCCAGGATATGTGATGCAGTATTTAGAGCAAGAAATCAAAACAAGAATGACATCAAGCGCAACGGCAAGAAATTTGCAGCACTCAGTGACTGTAACCTGACGGGAGGTTTTTTCTTTGGTCGCGCAACCAAAGTTTGTTCTGCAATCAATTACTTTTCCGGGGCCGAACATATAGATATAAATAGTTACTGCAAGATGCGGAACAAAGCCGTAATGTATTTCTGCATGGAGACGTTATGCTGTTTTTCGATTCCTATCCTTTTATTAGCAATCGTTGTCCTTTTAAGCAAATAGTAACAGCAAAACATTTTCCGCATATTACAATTCCCCAAAATTAGGTCACCTTGGGTGGTGCGGGGTAAATCATCTGCTATCCGTAGGTTGTGACATCGCTATGAATCCGAAGTGAGTCCGAAGTGACTTCGCTATGCCTCCGCTATAGGAGCGGAGAAATAGTAGAGAAATAGTAGAGAAAGCGGAGCCATAGCGGAATATCAATGTAGCAATAACAGATTAACAGCGTTTAAATGGTGATTAATCACCGCTTAAACGCTGTTAATTCGTGGTTAAGAAGTCATCCGCACAGAATCTTGTAGAACCTTACTCTTTATTGCAAAGAGAGACTTTGACTAATATTTATGTTGCTATTGAAGAATTTAACGTAATCAAAGTCATCATAATAACGAGAGCCAAAGTATTGATTAGGCTTGAATTCTATACTTTGACCGACCTGCTCCTCGTTTTCAAAGCCCCTAATATAATGAGAATTGTTCAAATCTGGCATTGGAACATGTACCAACGATGCTGTAGGATAAGGAAGTCTTGAGAATCGGAGCAAGTCTTCGTGCGTGCATCCATCACGTTCAACCAATAAGCAGCAAATATTATCATGTTTAATTCTTTTCTTACGCTTATTCCAGCATTCCTTGGCTTCTTCCTCAGAATGATAGTGCTGAAAGAAAATACAAATGTCGCCAAGTAATGCAACTGGGTAATCAACACCATGCTTATTTGGGTCGATGAAAACAAGTTCTTTTTCTATGTAATACTCCACGTTTTCACAAAACTTAATATAATCTTTTGGGTATAGCCAAAGATTTACGAATGGGGAACGGAATTGAAGATTCAAGTCATGCGCTATGCAAGCTCCGACACAATTATTGCAAAAGATGGATACGTTCTTGTTCTTTAGTCCCCGACGTTTGTATATGCTGAAAACATGTTCACGGAACCATGTATTCCATGAGAGGAACATTTTTGTTTTAATTCTATCTATCAATCCCACGTTACAAAACTTGTTTATATGTGTAATAATTACGAGTCATTAATTTGAGTCGCAAAGATAGTTGAAATATGTTTTACTTGCAAAGAAATGACTAAAATTATTGCTCGTCAAAAAGGGTTCGACATAATCTTGTGTGGGTATTTCTTCAACCACGAATTACACGAATTTACACGAAATTTGTAGCTCATGGCTGTCTTATTACACGAAGAATTGCTCGTGCAATTACGAATTTCACGAATCTGGTACAGCGGCTTGAAACCGAACGACATTCGTGTTATTCGTAGACAACACATGTTGTCTTTGTGTAATAAGAACAAAGGAGAGGACTTGAAAGTTCGTGTCCATTCGTGTAATTAGTGGTTGAGAAAAATCATCACCCTAACTCTTCCTTGTAGAACCTTCTGTATTAAAAAGCAAGTTAGAACCACAACTCTGGGTTGTCAATGATATTCTTTATTGCGGTAACCTCATCGTCGGAGAAAGTGAGGTTGTTGAGTGTGGTGAGGTTATTGTCAAGCTGGGTAACGGATGATGTACCGATGATACATGATGTGACACGTTCATCATTGAGTACCCATGCAAGTGCCATCTGTGCAAGTGACTGTCCACGTTGCTTGGCTATTGCTCCTAACTGACGGGCAGCCTCAACACGCTCTGGTGTTACTTGTGACTGCTGGAGGAAGCCTGTGCTCTTAGCTGCACGACTGTCCGAAGGTATTCCGTTGTCGTACTTGCCTGTGAGGAGTCCCTGTGCCAACGGTGAGAAACAGATGATGCCGCTACCATTGTCGGCAGCAATCTGGAAGTTCTCACGCTGTGCCTTTGGGTCAAACATGGAACAACGATACTGAGACAGCAGACATGGCACATGAGCCTCACGGAGTATGTCGTAGCACTGTTGCTGAAGGTGTGGCGGATATTTGGAGATACCAACATATAGAGCCTTGCCCTGACGCACAAGGTCGATGAGTGCCTGCATGGTTTCTTCGATAGGAGTAACACCATCGTAGCGATGGCTGTAAAAGATATCGACGTAGTCAAGTCCCATGCGACGGAGACTCTGGTCGCACGAAGCGATGATGTTCTTGCGCGATGAGCCGTCGCCATACACGCCAGGCCACATCTCATGACCAGCCTTTGATGAAATGAACATCTCGTCACGATGACTGGCAAGATTGTCCTTGAGTATGCGTCCGAAGTTGGTCTCTGCACTTCCAGGTACAGGACCGTAGTTGTTGGCAAGGTCAAAGTGGCAGATGCCTGCATCAAACGCCTTGACAACCATCTGTGTGGCTGTGCTGAAATCATCTACCGAACCGAAGTTGTGCCATAGGCCAAGAGAAAGGACTGGGAGCTGCACTCCGCTGTGTCCACAATATTTGTATTGCATAGGTCAGACCCCCTCCCCAGCCCTCCCTCCTATAGGGGGAGGGTGAAGTTACCATAGGGGGATATGGTTTTAGTATAATTAGTAATTAGAAATCAGTAATTAGTAATATTGCCCTGAGTAGGTCAGCGCAAAATTACTATTTATTTCTGGTTATTCATTAACATTTGGGGAAGAAAACTTATCTTTGCACCATAATTGGAAAGAATAAGATGAAAAAGTACAACGATACAGACTGTATAAGGATTAAGGGGGCACGTGTCAATAACCTAAAGAACGTGGATGTGGAGATTCCACGCAACAAGTTCGTGGTTATTACGGGTGTATCCGGTTCGGGTAAGTCATCACTTGCCTTCGACACTCTTTATGCCGAGGGACAGCGCAGATATGTGGAGAGCCTCTCCACGTATGCCCGTCAGTTCATGGGACGCATGGGTAAGCCTGAATGTGACTTTATCGAGGGCATTCCGCCTGCAATAGCCATAGAGCAGAAGGTGACGAGCCGCAACCCACGTTCGACTGTAGGCACAACGACGGAGATATATGACTATATGCGCATGCTCTTTGCACGTGCCGGTCACACATTCTCCCCGGTATCTGGATGCGAGGTGAAGAAGCACACACAGGATGACATCACCGAGTGTATGCTCTCCTACCCCGAGGGAACACGTTTCATGGTACTCACTCCACTCATTCCACGTAGCGGTCGCACGGTGGAGGAACAGTTGGAGATGGACATGAAGCAAGGCTATGCCCGTATCACCGTTGACGGCAATGTAATGACCATCGACGAGTTCCTCAGCACCAAGCCTGAGTACAAGGAGATAATGCTTGTCATCGACCGTTTGACGGTGAACAATGACAAGAGCACAATATCACGTCTTGCCGATTCGTGCCAGACTGCACTATATGAAGGTGACGGAAAGTGTACGTTACAGTTCCTGCCAGAAGGCAAGCACGACTTCGGACTGAAGTTTGAGGCTGACGGCATCACGTTTGAAGAGCCTACCGACCAGATGTTCTCGTTCAACTCGCCTGCTGGAGCATGTCCTAAGTGTGAGGGCTTCGGCAAGGTGATGGGTATAGACGAAGATCTCGTGGTGCCTAACACGGAACTGAGCATTTATGATGGCGCCGTGGTGTGCTGGCGCGGTGAGAAGATGGGCGAATGGAAGAAGGAGTTCTGCCGAAGGGCTGAGCGTTACAACTTCCCTATCTTCACGCCTTACTACCAGTTGACGCAGGAACAGAAGGACCTGCTGTGGCACGGCGTAAAGGGAGAGGACAAGTACGAGTCGTTGTGCATTGACCGTTTCTTCGACATGCTTCAGGAGAACCAATACAAGATACAGTACCGAGTGATGCTCGCCCGCTACCGAGGCAGGACGTCTTGTCCTGTGTGCCACGGCAAGCGTCTCAAGCCAGAGGCAGAGTATGTACGCTTTGCAGGCAAGACCATAAGCGAGTTGTGCGATATGTCGGTGACGGACCTCAACGAATTCTTCCGCACGATAAAGGTGACGGACAATGCCAAAGACATAAGCAAGGACAGCCATTGCATAACGAAGCACGACAGCGAGGTTGCCAAGCGTCTGCTCACGGAGATTAAGAGCCGTCTCAAGTTCCTCGTCGACGTGGGACTGGGCTACCTCACGATGTCACGTCTCAGCAACTCGCTTTCGGGTGGTGAGAGCCAGCGTATCAACCTTGCCACAAGTCTCGGTTCAAGTCTTGTGGGCAGTCTGTACATACTCGACGAGCCAAGTATCGGTCTTCACCCTCGCGACACACAGCGACTCATCCATGTGTTGCGTGAACTGCAGAAGCTCGGCAACACGGTGGTAGTTGTGGAGCATGACGAGGAGATAATGCGTGCTGCCGACTATATCATCGACATAGGTCCTGATGCAGGACGACTGGGCGGCGAGATTGTGTTCTCTGGTTCGGTAAAGGATGACATCTATTCATTCCCTGTGGGCAAGTCGCATACCATCGACTATCTCACAGGTGCTGAGAAGATAGAAGTGCCTACAAGCCGCCGTCCATGGAACAACTACATAGAGGTGAAGTGTGCACGTGAGAACAACCTCAAGGGCATAGACGTACGATTCCCGCTCAACGTGATGACATGCGTGACTGGAGTGTCAGGCTCTGGTAAGTCAACGCTTGTGCGCGACATACTCTACCGTGCCATGAAGCGCCACCTCGACGAGGTGTGCGACCGACCAGGACAGTTCACTGCACTCGAAGGAGACGTGGATATGATCAAGCGCATTGAGTTCGTTGACCAGAATCCTATCGGTACATCTTCACGCAGCAATCCTGTGACATATATCGGTGCCTACGACGAGATACGCAAGCTCTTCGCCGGTCAGCAACTGTCAAAGCAGATGGGATATACGCCAGCCTATTTCTCTTTCAACACAGACGGCGGACGTTGTGAGGAGTGTAAGGGCGACGGAACGGTGACCGTGGAGATGCAGTTCATGAACGACCTCGTACTGGAGTGTGAGTCATGCCACGGCAAGCGATTCAAGAGCGAGATTCTCGACGTGCTTTACGAGGGACAGAGCATCTACGACATACTGAACATGACCATCAATCAGGCCATAGAGTTCTTCACGGAGCACAAGCAGAAGAAGATAGTACAGAAGATGAAGCCTCTTCAGGACGTAGGACTCGGCTACATCAAGCTTGGACAGACATCATCATCACTCTCAGGTGGTGAGAGTCAGCGCATCAAACTTGCGTTCTACCTCAGTCAGGAGAAAGCAGTACCAACCATGTTCATCTTCGACGAGCCAACGACGGGTCTTCATTTCCACGACATCAAGAAGCTGCTCAAGGCATTCGATGCACTCATCACACGAGGTCATACCATC
>JAGCWG010000596.1 GCA_017961965.1 Bacteroidaceae bacterium
ATATGACAATATAGACATCGTCGTTTATCCGGGAGCAAATGCAGAGTTCACACTCTACGAGGATGAGGGCGACAACTACAACTATGAGAAGGGAATGTACTCTACCATCCGTCTCACTTGGAACGACAAGGCTAAGACACTTACCATCGGTAAGCGTCAGGGCGCATTCCCTGGAATGTTGGCAAGCCGTACATTCAACGTGAAGATTGTTGGTGGAACGACAAAGACAATAACATATAGTGGAAAAAATACAATAGTTAAATAATCGCATTTGATCACGTTTTTAAGGGTAAAAAGAGTTGGTTACACAATATATTAGTTAGGATAACAACAAGCACAAAATGAAGAGGGTGTGTCAAGAGCAAGCGACACACCCTCTTATTATATTGTTTCTATGATGAAGCCTTTCCCAGTATTGTCATCGCGACAATACGAAGTTCATCATGGTGAATTTATGAAGTTTCATCATTGCACGCTACGGCATAGCCTTTAGTCCTTCGTACTCCACATTCCACTTGCCATTCTTTGGGAAGCCGGGGAGCGACTCGGTGCATCCGTCCCAACCAGCACACATGAGAGCGATGGTGGTGAGAAGACCGCCGTTGTCTGGTAGGTAACAACGGAGACGTGCGTCCTGATAGTTGTGACCGTTAGGCAGATACGTGTTGGTACGCTTGTCCATGAGGAGGGCGTTGATAGCAACATCTGGCATACCGAGACGGACGGCACACATGGCTGTCATCGGATAGTCCCAGCCCCATGTCTTGTCCCAGTTCCAGTTGTTCATCACCCAGTTGAGCGTAGCTGCCATTGTTGCCTTATCATATTGTGGAGAGAATGGAAGTACACCACATGAACCGAGTACTGCCATGTGGTCGCTATAGAGAGACAGTGGAACATTTGGCGAAAGATAGCTTTCTGCTGTTTCGGCTGCGGCATACACCCCATCCTTTGCAGCAAGCGGAGACAATTTATCTATTATCTTCTGCCAATCGTCACGGGGCTGTTGTCCCATGCGCTGTCGCCATTGCTGGGCAACACCGAGTGCATAGTGCCAGTATGAAAGCTCGAAAGGTGGGTTGATAGTCTCGCTTGCCTTCAATGTCTCCTGTGCAGGAATACATCCCTTGAGGACATAGCGGTCATGAGCCTCATCGTATGTGGCAAACGAAGTCATGAAGCGTGCTGTCTCGTCCACAAGATTGGCGTATCGGTGGAGAATAGCCTCATCGCCTGTGGCACGATACAGCAACTCGCAAAGATATATGAGGTGAGGTTGCTGCCATATGAGGAATGAGCCTACATTTGATGGTGCTTCTGCTGCCGAAGGGTCAGTCATCTTCATCCATCGTGCACCGTCAAATCCCTGACGACGCGCAATCTCATGCGCCATAGGCAGAGCTTTCTCATACCAAGGCAGGGTGCGTGCAAGCATCTCTGGATGTCCCCCGAGTGCAAAGTGTGCCTGATGCCACAATATCAGTTCGAGATGAAACTTGCCAAACCATGAGTTGTATGTCAGACCCGTTTCTTGTGGAGGCGTACTGCCTGCACATTGTATGGCAAGGAGATATTGCGAGAGTATGACCCTGCGCTCCAGTTCCATTGCACGTGGATCTGTACAGCGACTGAAATCAACGGCACCGCCTGTCTGCCAGTAGCGGTTCCAGTATGCCTTGGTACTGTCAACGGACGCTTCTGCTTCATTTTTCACAAATTCGTCGTCAATAGACTTTGTAAACTCTACCTGCAACGTCCATTTCTGATTGTCGGGAATGATAACGACACGGTCGCTGTCCACATTAATATGTTTCATGCTGGAGAACTGCAACTTCGCATAGAATGTCTGTCCATCCATGGTGTTACAGATAACAAGTGGGTAGCTCGGTTTGCCTGGGCGAATAAGAAACTTTGCCGTGTGTTTCTTGTCGTTGCTCCAGTCGCACGCATCATCGCTATGCTTGCCAGTTGGGTAAGGAAAACGTATCTGTACATCATGCATCAGAGGGTCATCAATACAGAACACGACCTTATCTTTCGACGCGTCACACGATGTCTGCACCTTTATCCTTCTACCTTTACACTTGAAGCTTGAATATATGATGCCATCCCACAAGTCGAGTGTCTGTGAAATGTCGGTTATCATATCTTTGTCCATCCCGACAAATCCAATCGTGCCGAGATGCACACGATGAGGATTGGCACGAAGATAGTCGCTTGCAGCCTTCTCCCTGCCAGTCTTCCATTGGCATGAGTACCATTCCTCTTTTCCACGACCAAAGTTGTAAGCCTTCAGCGCATCCTCAGCCTTGTAGCCTTCAGGATTAGAAAACGAATGCCATGCCCACTGAGCCATCGTGCCAAGAGGCACTCCGTTGCGGTACAACTCCGGAAATGTCTGCATACCTGTAACGTCACAGGTAAATGCAAACTCACCATTGCCCACGCTTAATGAACTGAGGGTCTCAATCCTTGTCACATGTGGATTGTTGCGTGTCACGAGTGCGTGTCGGTCAATCTTTGCGTTGGCAGATATAACGATGGTAGAAAATAGGAGCGCAATGAGTGCACTCCTTGTCTTGCCTTGTATGTGGAA
>JAGCWG010000597.1 GCA_017961965.1 Bacteroidaceae bacterium
AAAGAGCGAAGAGCCATATTCCATCTCAACAGACTTGTACGTACTTGCCTCTGATGAGAGGGCATTACCAAGGAACAGTTCTGTATGGATATTAGCCCACAGAGGACTATTGACGAAACTGCCGTTGCAAATGAGTGCTCCCTGCCATACGTCTGTCCTACCTGTATGTGTGTGAGCAGTGTTAGGAAGATGAGCAGCAGAACTACCCTGCTTTGCTATGTTTGTCTTACCTGTTATGGCTCCGCCGTTCAAGCGTATGCGGTCATAGGTGCGCTTTGTCTCCTTATACTGCACCTGATCGCCACCCTCTATTGTTGTACGAGAGTGGAGGAATATGGTTGAAGGTGTAGCACCATGAGTCATTGTCACAGCATATTCCGTGCCGTTGCCATCAGGCATGATGAGTACATCCTTGTCATTGACTGACGTATCGATGGTACCATTGTTGCTGATGATAGTCCTTCCTGCAAGCGTAAGTGGAGGAGGAGCCTGGGTCAGTCCTTCAAGTTCTCCAACAAAGTAGCTCTTGTGAGGAGGCTGGTTATATCCTTCCGTCTGCCATACCATAGCCTGACGATACTCATGGTCATACCAGAGTGAAGGCATACGATATTCGGTAGGCGTTACGGTTGTATATACTCGTATGTACTTGTTGTCAGCAGAGCGCATCACAAGCTCCTCACGCCAGTCACCAAGGATATCGCCAGAGGCGCATGGGTTCTTCTTGGTGTAGTTAATACATGCCGTCTCGTAGTGTCCGTGTCCAGTATCGAAGATACGTGCTCCAAGTTTGTCAACAAAAAGATAGCTCTCATTAGAGCCTGGTCCGTTGATGGTCTCATCGAGGAGGTCGCCATCCCAATAAATGCGGAAGTTGAGAGCCATAGGGTATGGTGTCTGTCCATTCCAGTCATTAGCCATACCATCGATATACTTAGGTGAGTATGGGTCAGGCTGCACATAGCTAAGAGGCACGATGCCAGATGCTGTTGATGCTCCTATACCACCAGGATACTGGTTTGTAAAGTTTCCTGCCATGCTTCGTCCATCATCAGATGATGACACACCACGTGCATATATCTCACATGTTGCGGCATTACGGTAGTTGTATGCAGGATCGTCCTCGTTACATGCAAATGTCTCGAGTCCCTTGCGGAACGGGTCGAGGTCACTCGTGTGTGATGCGTCTCCATGTCCAAGTCCTGTTGATGACATCCCATGGAGCGAGTTGTCGGCAAGGTGGAAGTCAAGCACCATTGAGCCATAGATGATTTCGTCACATCCATCTTCATCTACATCAGCAATAGCAAAGTTATGATAACCCTGTCCATACCATCCCTTGTTCGAATAGCTATTCCAAGTGTTACCTACCTTGTAGAGTTTGTTGGTAGCCTTGTTCACACGATATGTACAGGCAATGGTCTTGGTATATATACCTCGTCCAAGGAAAATATATGGATTCACACCATCGAGGTAAGGAGCACCAACAAAATACTTGCTTGAACGGTGACCGTAGCCGTCACCCCAGTCTATAGCATTGCCACGCTCAAGAGGGTAAGGAATGACGTCATAAGTCTTACCAGTACGTCCATCGATGTACATAAGCCATTCCTCACCAGCATTGGCGAATGTCATGTTGGCAGTATGACTGATACCGTTACGTATGTTCTCATTCACATTACCGATAGTTTCGGTAGTGCCATCACTATGGTGTATAATGGTATTTGCACCACCTCGGTATATAACCTCACAAGCACCGTCCTCATTCCAGTCGAATGCCACAGCATCCCATTGCTCATCAGAGCCATAACAGATGTTAGGTCCGCAGTCAATCCACCAGAGCAGTCTGTAATTGATAGATGAAGCATAGCACTCAATATGACAGAACGTAGTGAGATTGCCAGTAGGGAACAACTCATCCTGGTCCTGCTGGTTCTTGCGCTTGACAATAAAATCAATCTTACCGTCGCCATCCACGTCACCAAGGGCTATATCGTTGATGGTGTAGTTCACTTGTGATTCCACACCTGCACTACTCCACACTTTCTTGCCCGTCCTGTCAACAACATCTGCAACAGGAATGGCAAGATACTGCTGTGCCCATGGAGTGACTGCGTCACATAATGTACCAATAACTCCGTTCTTCACGGCCGCAACAGTATATTTACTATTGGTGTTGCCACTCGCATCGTTGTAGTTGGACGCTTTCAAGTTCTGTGCAATCAACGCTCCATTACGATAGATATTGTAAGTCACGTCATAGTACTCATCAGCCTGTACTCTCCAACTGAGGTACACGCCAGAATTCACCTTCACACCCACAAGACCTCGGTCAAGAGCGTCGGTCTTCCTTTGTGCTTGCATCATGTATGGCATGACCATCAAAGCCATGCACACCAATGTTTTTTGTCGCCATGCCATCCTAAACATGTTGACAAACACACTTGAAATAAAGTTTGTAATCATATGTGTAAAAAGTTAGTAATAATTTTACTTAAAATAGGTAAGAAACCAACAGAAGTAAAATGAAATTAATCAGTAAGAATAAAGGGACAAATGACCATTCAATGCCAATCTACAGAATTATGGCACCACATGTATCATCATTTTTACCTGTTCATTACCTTCTCATTTACTTCAATTAACCATTTGTTTTACCCCCAAAAAACTTTTTGTATTATTTTTTTCGTTTACGCAGCAAATATATGAAATATATTGCAATAACACGCTATAACTCACGAAGTATTTGAGATTATTGTTATTTTATGTAGAATCTGTTGCTACACATGACAGATTTTTAACCCGGAAGCCTCTTGACATTTGGATTAAATACATAGAGTATATTTTGTTGTTCTCCTTCTTATATTATTCATGGTGCTCCCACAATTATTAATCGGTTTACTACCTCCATTAATAATGGGGATACCTATCGAATTACTATTGGAGTTACCTATCAAATAAATAATGGAGTTTCACCACCAACAAAAAGAATATATCGGCATCAAGAGAAGAATCTTTCTATGAAAGAGAAAAAACGATAACCTACAAGAGATTACCGTTTTACAAGTATAGTTTTTAGTTGCTTATAGTCTAATGTCTCGTTATCCATGAGATAATGTCTACAATATTATTATTCCTTTAGTTCTACTAAGAAGCGAGTATGGGTAGAGTCAGGAACAGCTGATAATGGTGCGTCCATAGAAATGCCTTTACCATAAGGCAGTCCCCAAGAAACATAGATAGCACCGATTTCCGAATACGCTTTAACAGTAGATGCCTCAGATAGCAGAATGATGAAAGCATTATCAAACATTAATCTATATTCTAAGAATTCCTTGAGTCCATCACTCATCTCAAGTTGACCCAATGAATCCACAGGGAAATAAGGACGAAGAACATAGAAGCTGTCGTACTTCTCTTCATAAAGCTGGCTCATCTGAAACACACTATCCTTAACGGATTCTCTGAATGATACCGTCACATTCTTTTCCTCCATATTGGAACAACATACGAACAAGGAGGAAAGCAAGAGTATGGATGCCAAATAACATAGTTTTCTCATAATGGTATTGTTTTGGTTAGTGGTTAAGTCATTGCATTTGTTACCCAATCCAACGGGAAAGGAATGGGAAGCGAGGCATAATATACCTCACACATTCACGTAGTATCTTTGCACCGAGTAGCCAGAGAGAACCGACATAGATGATGGCAGCAATGATGATACGAGAAACAAGAAGTAAATAGATATTGGTTATCGGCTTAGTGATGGCGTATGACACGACCATTGTAGCTGTTGCGATAATAAGGAATGGTAGTATATCTTTCAGAGCATGACGGAAGGAGAGACCTATCTCACGTCTGAGGAAAGTGTGCCATATACCTATCCAAAGGACAACAATGCAGACATAAGAGAGAACCATAAGGTCAATCTTACTTAATGACAGATGGAACGTAAGGATGTATGCCGTCACATTCTCTGTATTGCCAAAGATGTAGTATATACAAATGATGGAAGAAAGGATGGTTACACCCTGACTAATGATATTATACATATACACATCCGACTTTCCGCGCGAGATGATGAGATTGAAGTAAAGCGTGGCAATCGGTAGGAATGCTCCGCCAACACACAAGATTCGCATAAGATTGGCTGAAGGAAGCCATTTATCTGTAATAAGTATCACAATAAACTCAGGCGCAATGAGCGACAGACCAAACATAGCTGGGAAACTGACAAAGCAAGTAAAACGCAACATCTTACGGAATGTACGACAGAGGCGAGTCTTGTCATCACCCACTTGTACGAATGTTGGCTGTGCCACTCCCTGTACCATACCAGTGATGGTGTTCGCACCCATCGTGTTCCATTTGTTTGCCTGATTATAGAATCCTACGTCACCCGCTTGATAGAATTTACCAAGGACAACGGAGAAGATGTTATTGTTTATTTG
>JAGCWG010000598.1 GCA_017961965.1 Bacteroidaceae bacterium
ACCTATCTCCTAATATTGTCGTCAAAAGAAATGATATTATTGGAAAAAACTGTGTCGGATTTTGATTGCTATTTTGAACACCCTACCTGTACGGTTGAATTTTATGACCCCACGGAGCCACGGAGAGTACTGAGTTTTTTCGCTTAGTCCTATGATTTATTTGAAGTTCTCAGAGGTCGCAAGTGCTCCATTGAGGGCACGGAGGAAGACCCACCCTATCCAACCACCGTCGAACATGGCACTGTTCTCCCCTCATTTCAGGACAGAGAGACATTTAGTCTCTCTTCTACGCCCTCATTCACCCTACAGGGAGGGGACTGAGTTACTCTGTTCGTCAACTTATCAGCGATAGAGCATTCTTTCTCCTCGCCCTGAAAGGGAGAGGTTGGGTGAGGGGCTTTCTCTGTGCACTCTTCGAAGCACCTGCGACCTTCGTGGACTCGTCAGAAAACAAGCGTAATAGTAAAACTCTGTGCCCTCCGTGGCTCCGTGGGGTCATAAAATCCAACCGTACAGCTCGATTTTTTTAGCCATCACTAAAGTGACGTTTTTTTTACTGATAATTACCGATTATTGCTGAGTATCACCAAGTATTACTGAGATACAGCCTTGCTGATGTCGTATCTTTGTGTCGTGATTCAGAAGTGTTTCCCTTACCTTCCCCTTAGGTGTGCCTTAGGTGTGCCTTAGGTTGCTAAGGGAAATGAAGGGGAAACTAAGGTGCACCTAAGGCGAACCTAACAAGAGACACTTGTTTCACACTTTTTTACAGAGCGGCTTCCAACCGTACAGGTCGAAAAATATTGTGCATAAAAAGTGATGGTTTGTAAATAAAATTGTAGTAATCAGTAACTTTTTCCTGCTTTTATTCTTTTGTTTCAAAAAAAGTCAGTACCTTTGCACCCGATTTTAGAAATGTGGATAGATTTGGGCTGCTTGCAACCACAGAAAAAAATGCTAAAATACAAACCTGAGGCATTGGTTTGTTTCGCATTCCTGCCTAATTTCTCTCCCATTCATTTTTTGTTAAACATTTGTTCCGTATGAAGTGTCAGGTTGCTGCACTTTGTGTGGACATTATATATGTAAAAATATGGGATATTTATTTACTTCTGAATCTGTCAGCGAAGGACATCCTGATAAGGTTGCTGACCAGATTAGCGATGCGGTTCTTGACAATCTCCTTGCATTTGACCCTTCGTCAAAGGTTGCTTGTGAGACTCTTGTCACTACAGGACAGGTGGTCATGGCTGGAGAGGTGAAATCAACGGCTTACGTTGACCTCATGGACATCGCTCGTAAGACTATAAACAGAATAGGCTACACTAAGTCTTCGTATAAGTTTGACGGTGAGAGTTGTGGCGTGCTTAACGCCATTCATGAGCAGTCGGACGATATCAACCGCGGTGTTGTACGCGAGGAACCAATGGAACAGGGTGCAGGTGACCAGGGCATGATGTTCGGTTATGCCACTAATGAGTCTGAGAGCTATATGCCTCTTACTCTTGACCTCAGCCACCATATTCTTCGTACTCTTGCTGACATACGTCGTGAGGGTAAGGTGATGACATACAAGCGTGCCAATGGTAAGGAGGTTTCCTATCTCCGTCCAGACTCAAAGAGTCAGGTTACCATAGAGTACGATGACAATAACAAGCCAGTACGCATTGACACTATCGTGGTCAGCACGCAGCACGATGACTTCGTGGAGCCAGCAGACGCAGAGGAGCGTCATAGCTCACTCGTTGCTCCTACTCAGGAGGCTGCCGATGAACAGATGCTTGCACGCATTAAGGATGATGTTGTCAACATACTCATTCCTCGTGTCGTGGCGGAGATTAATGACCCAGCCATCAAGGCTCTCTTTAAGGGTGACATCAAGTATCATGTCAATCCTACAGGCAAGTTCGTGATTGGTGGTCCTCATGGTGACACAGGTCTTACTGGACGTAAGATTATCGTTGATACTTACGGTGGCAAGGGTGCACACGGTGGTGGTGCCTTCTCTGGTAAGGACCCAAGCAAGGTTGACCGTTCGGCAGCATACGCAGCACGTCACATTGCCAAGAACATGGTTGCGGCTGGTGTGGCTGACGAGATGCTCATTCAGGTGAGTTACGCCATCGGTGTGGCAGAGCCTGTAAGCATATACGTGAATACTTACGGCACATCACAAGTTGGTCTCACTGACGGACAGATAGCCGAGAAGATTAAGGGCATCAAGGCACTTGACCTTCGTCCTAAGGCTATTGAGGATCGTTTCCACCTACGCACTCCTATATATGAGGAGACTGCAAGCTACGGTCACTTTGGTCGTGAGTCAGTGGATACAGTCAAGACTTTCAAGGATCGTTACAATACGGAGAAGTCCATCAAGGTCACTCTCTTCCCATGGGAGAAGCTTGACGCAGTGGATGTTATCAAGGAAACGTTCGGTGTTTAGTGGGCTTAGTTTTCGGTAGTTTATAGGAGCCAACTTTGTGTGGTTAATGAAGTGAGAAATTAAACACAGAGTTCACAGAGAATTCAGAGAAAATATTTCTTTTTAAAAAACTCTGTGCCCTCCGTGCTCTCTGCATTGAAAAACAGAGAATTTAGTTTCTGAAGAGTCTGCTAACAGTCATACTTCCGTTAACTTCAGAGAATGGAATGTCAGAGAATATGACAAACGATTATGACAGCATATTGACGGCAGTGGACTCGAGCGTGATAAACCGCTCGGTGTACTATGCCACGGGAAAGGAACTGCCTGACCATACGTTTGCGATGGAAGGCTTGCCTTATTCTGTCAGTATGGACAGTGCGGTGGTATGGTGCTTCATGCTGATATTCCTCGTACTGTCAGCCTCTCTCTACCATAGGAGGCGAATGTTGCTTTTCCGTGCAAGGACATTCTTTACGTCACGAAGGGTGTATTCGGATTCAAATGTCAATGAGAATCAGAATGAGTGGCTGAACGTGTTAATCATAAGCATTGCAGGCTCACTTTCCGTTGGAATACTCATCTATTATTGTCTGTCACGTCAATATGAGTTTCCTGACTATTACGACAAGCCTCATTGGATATTGCTCGTTGGTTCATTGGCAGCATTCGCCTACGTCTATCTGAGGGCGGTGGTTTACGCCATGGTCAACTGGGTGTTTTTTGATAATGACGAGAGACACAGATGGAATGTTGGATATTTCCTCTTGACAGTGGCTTTCAGCTATGCAGTGGGCATTCTGTCAGCAGTATCAGTTTTTTTACATCTGGAGATTAAAACTGTAACTTTGTGTGCGGTTTTTGTGTGTATTTTGTATGAAATACTTCACATTTACAAACTATTTGTAAACTTTAGATTTAAAAGATATGGTGCTCTGCTTATTTTTTTGTACTTTTGCAGCGTTGAAATACTACCCATTATGCTGATAGGGCATATTTTAGCGTGGATTTTCAATAGTTATTTTGTTTACAATTTACTTACTTAATGGCATTAAAGATACTCGTTTCACAGCCAAAACCAACAGCGGAGAACTCTCCTTATTTCGCTTTGGCTGAAAAATATGGTGTGGAAATCGTGTTCCGTCCTTTCATCAAGGTCGAGCCAATGACTCCAAAGGATTTCCGCCAACAAAAGATATCTATCTCAGGTCACACAGCTGTTGTGTTTACTTCACGCCATGCTATCGACCATTTCTTTACACTCTGTAAGGACCTACGCGTTGTCATCCCAGATGATATGAAGTATTTCAGCGTCTCAGAGCAGGTATCACTCTATATACAGAAGTACGTACAGTACCGCAAGCGCAAGAACTTTTTCGCTGAGACAGGAAAGATTGCAGACCTCGTTCCTATCATGGCGAAGCACAAGACTGAGAAGTTCTTTATTCCACAGTCATCAGCTCACACTGATGACCTCAAGAATATGCTCGATGAGGCTGAACTCTGCCACAACGAGGCTGTGATGTACTACACTGTCAGCAACGACTTCGGTCCAGATGAGGCATTTGACTACAATATGCTCGTGTTCTTCTCACCAGAGGGAATCCACTCTCTCATGAAGAATTTCCCAGACTTCAAGCAGGGTGACATCGCCATTGCTTGTCTCGGTACAAAGACCGTCAAGGCAGCTGAGGAGGCAGGTCTCCGTGTTGACCTCCAGCCAACACCGGAACTTCGCTCTGTTCCAGCAATCATTGAGGAGTATATCAAGAAACATCAGTAATCTTTGAGTTTTAAGTTTTTAGGTTTTTAAGTTCTTGAGTTTTTAAGTTCTTGTGGATATTTGTTTCCGTGAAAACTAAAAAACTCACAAACTAAAAAACTTATAAACTAAAAAAACTTAAAAACTTACAAGTTTATGCGTTGTACTTTTTCACAGTCAGAAAGACTTAAAAGTAAACTTATCATAGATAGACTTTTCGCAGGAGGAAACGGCTCTTTTGCTTCGTTTCCCCTGCGAACTGTATATATGAGGGTGGAAAAGAACGATGACAGCACAGACGGCACACCAGAGCCTCCTGTGTCAATACTCATATCTGTACCTAAGAAACGCTTTCACAATGCAGTAGATAGAAACCGTATCAAGCGTCTCGTAAGGGAAGCATACCGAACTCACAAGCATATCCTTTGGAAAGCTCTTGCTGACAAGGATTACAATCTTGCCATTGCCTTTATTTGCATCACGGACTCTCTCCCTGACTACAAGAAAGTGGAGAAGGCTGTCGTCAAGGCACTCGGAAAAATAATTAGTAATGAATAGTTAAAAAATAGCGAACAGAGTAATATATATCTTTCACTATTCATTTTTCACTTATCACTTAAAACCATTATTATGCTAAGAGTAATATTACACGGAATCAGCACGGTTTTGAGTTGGATACTGTTGATTCCAATTTATTTCTACAGAAAGTGCATATCACCATTCACGCCACCTTCATGTAGGTTTACTCCTACGTGTTCGCAATATGCAATTGAAGCCATTAAAAAACACGGACCAATATATGGACTTTATCTCGCAGTTCGCCGTATCCTTAGATGCCATCCTTGGGGTGGACAAGGATATGACCCAGTACCTTGATGCACATACTCACTCGGATGTGCATAAGGATGATGTGATAGCGGTAGTGAACCGTTATCCAGGTGAGGTGTGCACAGACGATAAGTGTGTCAGCGTAGGTCTTCACCCATGGTACGTGGGTGAAGATTGGCGTGAGAAGGTTGAAACGATGCGCTCTGATGCATTTTCTCCCAATGTATGTGCGATAGGTGAGTGTGGGCTTGATAAACTCACAGGAAATGATTATGAACGTCAGAAGCATGCTTTCCGTGCGCAGGTGTCATTGGCAGAGGAATGTGGTAAGCCAATGATAATACATTGTGTCAAGGCTTATGATGATATCCTCGCCATACATAAGGAGATGAACCCACGTCAGAAGTGGATGATTCACGGATTCAGGGGTAAGCCGGAACAGGCAAAACAAATAATGGCCAAAGGAATGTTGCTTTCCTTCGGCCATCACTATAATGTTGATACTTTGTCTTACGTAGCTCTTAATTATCGAAGCCTTTACCTCGAGACTGACGATTGCGGTCTTTCGATTCACCAAATTTACGAGAACGTCCGTCGCCATCTCTCTTCTGGAAGTTTGGATTGAAGCTTTTGCGCTCGCTCTTGAACTCTCTTTCTTTCTGTCTGTCACCACGGTTGTAGCCTTTGTCGCTCCACTTTCCGAGGTGACGGCTGATGATTTCTTCTTCTTCGTCGTCTTCAGCTTCAAAGAAACGCTTACGGCTCTCAAATCGGCTTGAACGGCTATCGTCCTTAGACCTGCGCTGGTTCTCGCGCTCCTCTTCCTTCTTTCTGCGCTCATCCTTGTATGGTTTAGACTTGAAGTAGTGTTCCTCACGACTTCTGCGTTCTTCCTCTTCTGAGTCCTCATCATGCTTCTTGTGAGGCTTGAACTTGAGGTTGCGCTTACGGTCTTCCTCTGTCTTTATGTCGAGGCCTTCTTCACGACGCTCCTTGAGTTTACCGTCAAATACCTGATACTTTCTGAACTCACATTCAAGTGAACCATTGTAGAGGGCAAAGCGAGTAGATGGGCGGAAGCCAATCTTGTCGAAACACTCCTGACGATATGTGATAATCCATGCATCGTTGCCTACGAAGTTCTGCTTAAGACGCTGACCGATAGTCTCGTAAAGACCAAGGATGTCATCTGTCGTGATACGCTCACCGTAAGGTGGGTTTGTAATCATGAGAGCCTTCTCGCGTGGAGCCTCGAACTCATAGAAATCTCTCTGCTCAATATCCACAACCTTGTTGACACCAGCGTTTCGAGCATTCTCGATGGCAATACCAACAGCCTGACGATTGATATCGAAGCCGTAAATCTTATGGTCGAAGTCTCTCTCCTTACTGTCGTCATTGTAGATATTGTCGAACATATCCTCGTCGAAGTCCTTCCACTTCTCAAATGCATATTCCTTGCGGAACACACCAGGGTAGATGTTCATGGCGATGAGTGCTGCCTCAATGAGGATTGTGCCTGAACCACAGAATGGGTCGATAAGGTCACATTCTCCATGCCAGCCAGTGAGCATGATAAGACCTGCTGCAAGAACCTCGTTAATAGGGGCAGCAACCGTGTTGGTCTTATATCCACGGATATGGAGACTCTCACCACTTGAGTCGAGAGAGATTGTCACATCATCCTCTGCTATGTGAACATTGATACGTATATCTGGATTTGTTATTGCTACATTAGGACGATCGCCCGTCTTTTCCCTCCAATAGTCGGCAATGGCATCCTTCACACGGTATGCCACGAACTTGGAGTGACGGAACTTCTCAGAGAACACTACAGAGTCAATGAGGAATGTGTTCTTACAATCCATATACTCTGACCAGTCCATCTTCTTCACTACCTCATACACCTCGTCGGCGTCTGTGGCCTTGAACTCCTTGATTGGCTTGAGTACCTTGACGGCTGTACGGAGACAGAAGTTAGCCTTGTAGAGCATCTCTTTGTCGCCAGTGAAGCTTACCATTCTTCTACCAATCTCAATGTTGTTGGCACCGAGTTCAGTGAGTTCCTTTGCAAGAACTACTTCGAGTCCCTGAAATGTCTTTGCTATTATTTTGAATTCTTCCATATTATGAAATTATCTTTTCTGACTTATGAATGTTCCTGCTGGTACATCCTGCGTTACCCAGATGTTGCCGCCTATGGTTGCACCCTTTCCTATGGTTATGCGTCCAAGGATGGAAGCGTTGGAATAGACTATTACGTCGTCTTCGAGAATAGGGTGGCGTGGAATACCCTTGATTGGGTTGCCGTTTTCGTCGCATGGGAAACTCTTTGCTCCGAGTGTAACACCTTGGTAAAGCTTTACATTGTTACCTATTATCGTTGTCTCGCCTATTACCACACCTGTACCATGGTCGATGGTGAAGTACTTGCCTATCGTTGCGCCAGGGTGAATGTCAATACCCGTCTCTGAGTGAGCCATCTCCGTAAGCATACGTGGAATGAGAGGCACTTCGAGAAGCAGGAGTTCATGCGCAATGCGATAGTTCATGAGAGTCTTTATTACAGGATAGCAACTCACAATCTCTCCGTAATTCTTTGCTGCTGGGTCGCCGTTGTATGCGGCTATTACGTCAGTGGCAAGCACCTTTCTTATCTCTGGCAACTTGGCTATGAATTGTTCAGCCTTGTTTTGAGCACATATCCTGTATTCATTAAATGTCTTTGTCTCGGAAACCTCTCCGTCGCAGTCACACTCCGTGAATGACAGACCAGCTTGTATCTGTTGTGCAAGAAGGTGGTATAGACGCTCCACGTTCACTCCGATATGATATGTCAGGGTGTCTGTATTGACGGTTGACCTGCCATAGTATCCAGGGAAGAGTATTGCTCTTGCCAGTTCCACTATTTCCGCCAATACCGTGCCCGAAGGAATTAGTGTACCTTCCGTATGCTTATGGAACAGTTCCTTGTAAGCTGATACGTCAGATAAATCCTTAATTGTTTGAGTCAGTATTTGAGCAGTTGCATTGTTCATAACATTCACGACATAATGGTTCGTATTCTTTTGTCTCTCCGAGCATAAACTGTCGGTCACCCTCAACTATACGGTGACTTACGTAGGCAAGAGCACCGCACTTCACACATATAGCGTGTACCTTGATTACTTCATCTGCTATGCACAAAAGGTTAGGCATTGGACCAAATGGCTTGCCCATGTAATCCATGTCAAGTCCTGCAATGATAACTCTCACGCCACGGTTGGCAAGCTCATTACATACGGACACGATGCCTTCGTCAAAGAACTGTGCTTCGTCAATGCCCACGACATCGGAGTTACTGCCAAGCAGAAGGATGCTCGCAGAGTTATCAACTGGTGTGGAATGTATAGACTGACCCTCATGAGTCACGACATCATCGTCAGAGTAGCGAGTGTCCAGTGCAGGCTTGAATATCTCGACCTGTTGGTGGGCAAACTGTGCTCTCTTGAGTCGTCTGATGAGTTCCTCTGTCTTACCTGAGAACATGGAACCACATATTACCTCCACACGTCCTCTTGGCATCATTTCTCCGTTTTTATATGATATTGTCACGCTAATTACTGTGTATTGTCAAATTGCTATTTGTTCGTCTTGTCGATTCTGACATTCGCTATTTCGTTGTTTATAACAATGCAAAGGCACAAAATCTTTTGCAAAGATATGAAAAATGGGGAATGAAGAATGAAGAATGAAGAATTTATTTTACTTTTGCATACAAAATAGATATTTTTAAAATCAAGAATGAAGAATGGTGAATGAAGATTACACATTCTTAGTGACACATTCTTAAGAACTCGAAAACTTAATTACTCTGTAATTGGATGGGGGAAATGGTTTAGTGAGGTGGTGTGATGGCTGAATGGACGAACATACATACCTTTGTCCGTTAACTTCCATTTAACTTCTTCTTGCCTCTCCTAACTTCCAATTAACTACAAAATAACATAACTAAAACAAAATGAAACTACTTTTGCTCGGAAGTGGCGGTCGTGAACACGCCTTGGCTTGGAAAATCAGTCAGAGTCCTAAGATTGAGAAACTCTTCATCGCACCAGGTAACGCTGGAACACGTGAAGTGGGTGAGAACGTAAACCTCAAGGCTGATGACTTCGAGGGAATCAAGAAGTTTGTACTTGCCAACGCCGTTGATATGGTTGTTGTTGGTCCTGAAGACCCATTGGTCAAGGGTGTGTATGACTTCTTCAAGAATGACCCTGAGATTAGCAAGATTCCTGTAGTAGGTCCATCAAAGCAGGGTGCAGTACTCGAAGGTTCAAAGGACTTTGCCAAGGAATTTATGATTCGTCACAACATCCCAACTGCTGCCTACCGTTCATTCAATGGTACAAACATCGAGGAAGGTCTCAAGTTCCTCGAAACACTCAAGGCACCTTATGTCCTCAAGGCAGACGGTCTTTGTGCAGGTAAGGGGGTACTTATCGTCCCAACGCTTGAGGAGGCAAAGAAGGAGTTCAAGGAGATGCTCGGCGGTATGTTCGGTAATGCAAGTGCAACAGTTGTAATCGAGGAGTTCCTCTCAGGTATTGAATGTTCAGTATTTGTACTCACAGATGGTAAGAACTATAAGATTCTTCCAGAGGCAAAGGACTACAAGCGTATAGGTGAAGGCGACACTGGTCTCAACACTGGTGGTATGGGTTCTGTTTCACCAGTTCCATTTGCTGATGCAGAGTGGATGAAGAAGGTGGAGGATCGCATCATTCGTCCAACTGTTGAGGGACTTGCAAAGGATAATATCGACTACAAGGGCTTTATCTTCTTCGGACTTATCAAGGTTGACAAGGACTACAGCTGCGCTAAGGCAGGCGACCCAATGGTTATTGAGTACAATGTGCGTATGGGTG
>JAGCWG010000599.1 GCA_017961965.1 Bacteroidaceae bacterium
AAGTGTTCTTCTTCGAGGGCTCATACACTGACTATGAGATTAACAAGGCTAAGCGTCTTGGCATCGAGGAACCTAAGAGGGCTCGCTATCGCAAGCTGATGGAAGACTGACCTTGGTGCGCTTGCGCACCAAGGAGTTAAAAGTTAAGAGTTAAAAGTTAAAAGGGGAAGTTGGGAAGTTAGGAATTAAGAATTAAGATTTTATTCAATGAGGAATTAGGAATTAATAGTTATTCGCTGATAAACTCACATCTGCGAGAACTAAAAAAACTTAAGAACCTATAAACTCAAAACACAGAGAACACAGAGAACTCAGAGGGGCTCTCAGAGTAAAACTCTACTCTGTGTCCTCTGCGTTGAAAAAATCTGTGTCCTCTGTGTTGGGAAAATCTTTAACACAGAGAGCGCCAACTTGTTCGCACACAATAAAAAAGTAGTAATCATTTGGTGTTTAGTGTGAAATAACGTATTTTTGCAAGTAGAATAGATAATTAAAACTTAATTGAGTATGGATGCTGTATCAATGAATAATCTCCTGAACTATCTGCAGGGGCTTTCTCTTACTGCAAGCAACCGCAAATGGCTTGCTGGCAAACTGATAGAGCCACTTGAGGATAAAGCCAGCGAGAGTGATGTGGAAATCCTCGACGGAATAAAGAATTCCTTGCAACAATTCAAAGATTATAAAGAAGGAAAAATAGAATTCGGAACTTGGGAGGAACTGATGAATGAAATATAATTTTCTATACGCACCAGAGTTTCTCAAGGCCGTAAAGGCACTTGCCAAACGCTATCCTTCCTTAAAGAGCGACTTGCAGGAGTTCCGATGTTCTCTCGAACAGAATCCAGAACAAGGCGTTGACTTGGGTAATGGTGTGAGGAAGATTCGCATGACCATTAAAAGTAAAGGTCGAGGCAAGAGTGGTGGTGCACGTGTAATAACGTGTAACATAATGGTTTCGTGTAGCGAAATGAATATTGCCTTCTTGTATATTTACGATAAGGCGGACACTTCTTCCATCAAGAATGAAGCTATAATACAATTCAGGAAGAATCTCGGAGTGTAATAATTCCGTTTCCTCTTTGAGCACAGGAAACACAGAGAGCACAGAGAACACAGAGAACTCAGAGAGGAAAACTCTGTGTACTCCGTGTCCTCTGCGTTGAAAAAAAACGTGTCCTCTGTGTTGAAAAAATCTGTGTTCTCTGCGTTAAAAAAATCCGTCTTTCGGGCGAGCGGAGTAAGATATATTTTTCACTATTCACTATTCACTATTCACTTATCTCGGGCTTTATGTCAATCGAAGAAGAAATACTATCATTGAGAAAGGAGCTGAATCAGCATAATTACAACTACTATGTGCTGAATCAGCCGACTATCTCTGACTATGACTTTGACCAGATGATGAACAAGCTTCAGGATCTGGAGATGTTCTATCCACAGTATGCTGACCCTAACTCTCCTACGCAGAGGGTGGGTTCGGACCTTAACCAGTCGTTCAGGACGGTGCCTCACAAGTACCCGATGCTGTCGTTGGCTAACACGTACAACGAGGCGGACATACGTGAGTTCTATGAGCGTGTGAGCCAGGGCCTGGAAGGCGAGGAGTTCGAGGTGTGCTGCGAGATGAAGTACGACGGCCTCAGTATTTCGCTCACCTACGTTGACGGCAAGCTCGTGCAGGCGGTGACGCGTGGCGACGGCGTGCAGGGCGATGACGTGACAGCCAACGTGCGCACCATCAGGAGCATCCCTCTCACTCTCCGTGAGGGACTTGGCTATCCGCATGAGTTTGAGATTCGTGGCGAGATACTCATGCCTTGGACATCGTTCGAGGCGCTCAATGCGGAGCGTGAGGCAAAGGAGGAACCGCTCTTTGCCAATCCCCGTAATGCGGCTTCGGGTACGCTCAAGTCGCAGAAGTCGTCGCTCGTGGCAAGTCGCAAGCTCGATGCCTACCTCTACTATCTCCTTGGCGACGACATCCCTGCTGACGGCAATCATTAAGACTCTATCCGCATGGCTGAGTCGTGGGGCTTCAAGGTGACACAGGGAATGCGCAAGTGCAAGACCGTGGAGGAGATACTTGAGTTCATCAACTACTGGGACAAGGAGCGCAATAACCTCCCTGTTGCTACCGATGGTATCGTGCTCAAGGTTAACTCGTTCCGTCAGCAGCGCCACCTCGGTTACACAGCCAAGAGCCCTCGATGGGCAATAGCATACAAGTTCAAGGCAGAGCGGGCCTGCACCCGTCTCAATGAGGTGACCTATCAGGTGGGACGTACGGGTGCCGTCACTCCTGTGGCAAACATGGATCCTGTGCAGCTGGCAGGCACACAGGTCAAGCGTGCATCACTCCACAATGCCGACATCATTGCCGAGCTTGACCTCCACATAGGCGACATGGTGTATGTGGAGAAGGGTGGTGAGATTATCCCTAAGGTGGTAGGCGTGGACAAGGACAGCCGTAAAGAAGGTATGCAGAAGGTGGAGTTCATCCGTACGTGCCCTGAATGTGGTGCACCGCTCGTGCGCTACGAGGGCGAAGCTGCCCACTACTGTCCTAACGATTCTGCCTGTCCTCCGCAGATTAAGGGACGCATTGAGCACTTCATCTCCCGCAAGGCGATGAACATCGACAGCCTTGGCCCTGAGACGGTGGACGACTTCTATCAGCGTGGGCTCATACACAACATAGCTGACCTCTACACGCTCACGGTGGCTCAGGTATCGAACAATAACCGCAACCGTGAACTCTCTGCACGTAAGATAGTGACTGCCATCAAGGACTCCGTCAAAGTGCCTTTCGAGCGTGTCGTGTTTGCCATCGGCATACGCTTCGTGGGTGAGACGACAGCCAAGTTGCTTGCACGTCACTTCAAGACGATTGATGCGCTTGCCAGTGCGAGTGTCGAGCAGCTCCTTGAGGTGGACAAGATAGGACAGGTCATTGCCGAGAGTATCTGGCGTTACTTCCGTGACGAAAGGAACGTGGAGATACTCACGCGCCTTCGTGAGGCAGGTCTTCAGATGTCAGTGTCGGAGGAAGACCTTGCCGGTCAGACGGACATCCTTGTTGGTCAGAGCATCGTGATAAGCGGTGTGTTTGCCAAGCATTCGCGCGACGAGTACAAGGCACTCATCGAGAAGAACGGAGGCAAGAATGTGGGCAGCATATCCAAGAAGACATCCTTCATCCTTGCAGGCGAGAACATGGGTCCTGCCAAGCTCGAGAAAGCCGAGAAACTGGGTGTCAGGATAATGAACGAGGAGGAATTCCTGGAGATAATTAGTAATGAGTAATTAGGAATTGTTACTGATTACGTCATCTGGGAGCAAAGATACAAAGAGCATGGGAGTGAATGAAATGAACGAAATAGAAAAGA
>JAGCWG010000600.1 GCA_017961965.1 Bacteroidaceae bacterium
AATTAAAAGTTAGAAAATGCCGACAAAAGCAATAAGATTTTTAATTTTTAGCTTTTAATTTTATAAAGGAGTTTTAAGGTTTCAGGTTCGAGGTTGCTTTAACTTTTAATTTTTAACTTTTAACTCCGCATAGCGGAAGATGGGTGCGAGGTCACAGAGCCATACCACATCGTACTTCCACCAAATTTTATTAACAAATTAAACATTACAAAAAAATGGCAAATCACAAATCATGCATCAAGCGCATTCGCCAGAATGCTAAGAGAAACCTTCACAACCGTTACTACGCTAAGACTATGCGTAACGCTCTCCGCAAGCTCCGTTCAACAAAGGACAAGGCAGAGGCTCAGGCACAGTTCCCAAAGGTACAGCAGATGCTCGACAAGCTTGCTAAGCAGAACATCATCCACTGGAAGAAGGCTGCTAACCTCAAGTCAGGTGCTGCTAAGTACATCGCTAAGCTCGGATAATGTCCGCATGCTAACGGTATCCACGAAGGATAAAAACATACCGAATTCCGCAAGGAATTCGGTTTTTTTATGCCCCTGCCACAAAAATGTAAACATACGCATTTTTGAGTCGCGAATATTTGTTTATTTCAAAAAAAGGATGTAAATTTGTACCGTTTTAAGAATACACTCAATGGATGAAATAACAAATAACGGAGAAAACTATTCAGCCAGTAACATCACCGTGCTTGAAGGACTCGAAGCAGTACGCAAGCGCCCAGCGATGTATATTGGCGACATAAGCGAAAAGGGATTGCATCATCTCGTTTACGAGACTGTTGACAACTCTATCGACGAAGCATTGGCTGGATATTGTACTCACATTGAAGTAACAATCAACGAAGATAATTCCATAACTGTACTTGACAACGGACGAGGAATCCCAGTCGATATGCACGAGAAGGAGCACCGCTCAGCACTCGAGGTCGTAATGACGGTACTCCACGCCGGAGGAAAGTTCGATAAAGGCTCATACAAGGTATCTGGAGGTCTCCACGGAGTAGGTGTAAGCTGTGTGAACGCACTCTCTACAAAGATGATTTCACAGGTTTTCCGCGACGGAAAGATTTACCAGCAGGAATATGCAACAGGTAAGCCAGTTTACAGCGTAAAAGTTGTAGGCGAAACAGACAAGCGTGGTACACGCCAGCAGTTCTGGCCAGACGGAAGCATCTTCATCACGACAACATACAAGTACGACATCCTCGCCAACCGTATGCGTGAGCTTGCATACCTCAACGCAGGTATCACAATCACACTTACAGACATGCGACTTGAGGAAAACGCCAAGCAGGGCATAGAAGGCATCCGCAAGGAAGTATTCTACTCAGAAGGCGGACTCAAGGATTTCGTTCGTTACATCGACTCTACACGTACACACCTCTTCGACGACGTCATCTATCTCAACACAGAGAAGCAGAACGTACCAATCGAAGTGGCAATCATGTACAACACTTCATATAGCGAGAATCTTCACTCTTACGTCAACAACATCAACACCATCGAAGGTGGTACACACCTCCAGGGATTCCGTACAGCACTCACACGAGTACTCAAGAAGTATGCTGATGACAACAAGATAACAGAGAAACTCGAGAAGCAACACATCGAGATAAGCGGTGAGGATTTCCGTGAAGGACTCACAGCCGTAATCTCAGTAAAGGTTGCAGAGCCACAGTTCGAGGGTCAGACAAAAACCAAGCTCGGAAACAACGAAGTGGCAGGAGCAGTACAGCAGGCAGTAGGCGAAGCACTCGCATACTACCTCGAAGAGCATCCAAAGGAAGCAAAGCTCATTGTTGACAAGGTTGTTCTTGCAGCAACAGCACGTGTAGCAGCACGCAAGGCACGCGAAAGCGTACAGCGCAAGAGCCCAATGACAGGCGGAGGACTTCCAGGCAAGCTTGCTGACTGTTCAGACAAGGACGCAGCCAACTGCGAGATGTTCATCGTCGAGGGAGATTCCGCCGGCGGTTCAGCAAAACAGGGACGTGACCGCCACTTCCAGGCAATCCTCCCTATCCGCGGTAAGATATTCAACGTGGAACGCGTAATGTGGCACAAGGCGTTCGAGCACGAGGAAGTGAACAACATCATCCAGGCACTCGGAGTACGTTTCGGACTCACCGAAGACTCTAAGGAAGCCAACTATGACAAGTTACGCTACTACAAGACAATCATCATGACCGATGCCGATGTCGATGGTTCACATATCGACACACTCCTCATGACATTGTTCTTCAGATATATGCCACAGCTCATACGTGACGGCAGACTCTACATCGCTACCCCACCACTCTACAAGTGTACAAAGGGTAAGATAAGCGAATACTGCTATGATGAAAACGCCCGTCTCCGCTTCATCGAGAAGTACGGCAACGGCGAAGAGGGTGCAATCAAGACCCAGCGATACAA
>JAGCWG010000058.1 GCA_017961965.1 Bacteroidaceae bacterium
GGGTTCAGCATATCAGACAGATTGCTGAACAATGATGGTGCTTTTTGATGACGATTATACATAAAAATCTGCAAGTTTATTACCACAAAGGTACAAAAACTTGCAGATTTATCAAAGTATTTTATAATGTATTTTGTTATAGAACAAACGATTATAGACTTCTTAAGGGACGACTAAGTAGCATACGTTACTTAATCTTCAACCTTGCGCCTTTGGACTCGTTACCGAGACGGTCGAGGGAGGTGACGATGTATGTCTCACCATACGGGTCACCGTCTAAGACGAATGTGCCACCACGGGCATCGAGGTCACGTGGAGTGATTTCAACGATATGGGAAGGGTCGCTAATATCTACCTTCTCACCACGAAGGAAGCGATAGACAACAAACTGACATACCTTATCAAGTTCCTTCTTTGCTTTTGGAGCATTCCATACAAGGAACACCTTACCATTGTGACCGACAAGACGGAGACGCGTTGGTGCTTTCGGTGCCTTGTTGTCTAACCACTTCATCTGTGGCTGAAGGGCTGGGTAACGATGGTAGTCTTCCTCAAGAACGTCACGGTAACCGCCTGTATTGTTAGCAACGGCTGCCGCATACCACATACAACTGCCTTGCACGTTTGGAAGACTTCGCTGTATGTCAAGTTTGAGACATTGTTGGTTACGTGTGGAATCATTAGGGTCAACACCTGCTACAGTACGGTCAACGTCCTGTCCGATGAAGAGCGGACGGTCGTTGCAATAGTCGTTCCACCAATGGCAGAGCACCTCATAGTCGGCAACACTTGTACCCACGTTCCAGTATATCTGTGGCACGGTGTAGTCAACCCATCCTTCCTTTTGCCAAAGGATGACGTCCGCATACAACTGGTCATAATTCTGGAGTCCCGCCGTAGCACTACCCTCACGACAATTTTCACCCGTAGGCGAATTGCGATAAATGCCGAACGGTGACACGCCGAACTTAATCCATGGCTTTATCTCTCGTATCATGTCGTGGAGGTTGCGAATGAGCAGGTTCACATTGTCGCGACGCCAGTCGTCGATGTCGCTGAAGCCACGTGGGTTTCTGCGGAAATAGCTCTCGTCCGGTATCTCCTCCCCTTCCACAGGGTAAGGGTAGAAATAGTCGTCCATGTGTATGCCGTCCACGTCGTAGTTGCGTATGATGTCTTCCACCACCATGCAGGTGTAGAGGCGGTTGGACTCAAGAGCCGGATTGAATATCTTCAGCTCGGCATAGTCGAACACTCTCTCCGGGTGCTTGATGACCTGATGCGATGGGTGTAGCTCCGTCGTTCCCTTGGTCTTGGCACGGTAGGGGTTAATCCAGGCATGGCACTCCATGCCACGCTCGTGGCACTGCTTCACCATCCACTCGAGTGGGTCCCATCCGTCGGATGGTGCCACGCCCTGTTCGCCCATGAGGTATCGGCTCCAAGGTTCAAACTTGGACTTGTAGAGGGCATCGCCCTCTGGACGCACCTGAAAGAAGATGGCATTAATACCTGCCGAAGCGAGGTCGTCAAGCTGCGTACCAAGATATAGGCGTATCTGGCTCGGTGTCTTGCCAATGAACTGACCATTGACACATTGAATCCATGCGCCACGGAACTCACGCTTTGGCTGCTGTTGAGCCATGAGTGTGAGTGATAACATCAACGATAAAGCGAACAATACTTTTTTCATATAGTCATCTTTATAAAAAATCTTGTTTGATTATTACAAGCTACTGTAATCTCTCCCCTTCCACATTGAAGTGGTGAGTGGGCAATCCTACAACACAGGAGTGAGCAGGTTGCCAAGCCAGCCTGAGAAACGGTTCTTTATGCTCTGGCGAGAGTACCATCCACGGTACATGAGGTATGAACTTTTCTTCTGTCGTTCAAAATGGCCGACCAGTTCCTGTGTCACCTCCTTATCAAGGATGAGAGCATTTATCTCATAGTCGCAACGGAGACTGCGTGCATCAAGATTGGCTGAGCCAACCGTACAGCATACATCATCCACAATCATCATCTTGGTGTGATGAAATCCCCCACGGAAGAGATAGACCACAGCCCCACGTTTCATCAGATTGTTACCCACATAGTGCGAAGCCTGAGGAGTCATCGGAATATCGCCCTTCTCAGAGAGTATAATCTCAACCCTGACACCACGGTCAACGGCACGCTTGAGTGCGGCACGTACACGATGTGTTGGAACGAAATAAGGATTGATGATTCGTATGGTGAAATGTGCATTGTCTATCATCGTGACATAAAGGTCACGTATGGCATCGGACGTATTGCCCGGAGCACGATTGATGACAGACATACGTGAATAGCCTTCGTTCTGAAGTCGTGGGAAATATTTCTGTTCCACGAGGAATTCGCCTGTCACCTTTGCCCACATATCGCAGAACACCTTCTGTAGTTCCTCTACCGCAGGACCCTCGATACGCATGTGGAGGTCATTCCAATCGCCTATACCTTTTATACCTGTTATATAGTAGTCTGCCACGTTCATGCCGCCCGTATATGCTATCTTACCGTCGATGACCACAATCTTGCGATGGTCGCGAGGGATGATGTGGTTGACCCAAGGAAAACGTACAGGGTCAAACTTAATGAGGTTTATACCCTCCATACGTATGGAGTCGTGCATCTCGTTAGAGATAGGCGAATTGTTGGACAGATTGCCAAAAGCATCGTACATTGCCCTCACCTCTACTCCCTCACGCACCTTCTGTCCGAGGAGCTTGAAGAGCAGTCCTGCTATGGAGTCGTTTCTGAAATTGAAATACTCAAGGTGGATAGAGGACTTTGCATTACGTATTGCGTCAAAGAGGTCAACGAACTTGTCATGGCCGCTGGTGAAGAACTTCACGGAGTTGCCATCAAGAACGGGAATATTTCTTTCGTGCATCCTCTGCGCTATGATGGAATCCACAGCCATAGGTGACCTTGCATACATTGCTTCGCCTGCAACGAGCATGAGGGTCAAGCACAGAAAAATCTTTTTCATTTATATCTTATCTTTTTATCTTTGTGTTCGAAATAATATACGATTGAGAGGGCAAGCCAAGGACGGCTTGCATGGTGAGTGCGACCTTGCAGCAGCCAAAGGCGGCTGCATGTTAATTATTAATTGTTAATTACTCCCCTTCGGTCAGTGAGAACGCTTCGCTTAGTTGTTAATTATCGAATCTTGTCATCCTTTGTCTTGACAATATCGAAGAGATATGTCAGCTTAGCACATATCGTTGCATTGGCAGAACGTCCAAAGACACCTTTCTTACTATTGTCAAAGATGTCGGCAAGACCATAATAGTAGCGACCTGACACTATGAAGTGCCCCACAGCTGTACTCAGTTCTGCTCCGATACCGGCTGCGATACCATAGTCGAGTTTGTTGTACGGTTCGTTGTCGTACTGGAAGGTAACGTTATTAGGACGATGTGAAGTATCCCATACTCCTCCACCCTTCTCGCTGCTTCCACCAAGATAGTAGCCAAGCTGAGGACCTGCCTCGAAGATGAACTTCATGCCTCTGCGCTCACGTCCCCAACCCATCTGCATGAGTATAGGCACCTGAACATAGTTGAGGCTGCGGCGATAGGTGTTGTTCGTTCCGTCTTCAATATTCTCTTCCCAACCAAGGTTCCAGAAGTTGACTTCTGCCTGCACACCACATATTGCCGTGAAATATTTCTCACATGTGTAGCGTGCCGCAAAGCCGAACATCATATCGCCCTTCTGTTTCTGCTTAATGGTAGGAACAAAGTTGACTGAGTTGAGCGTATAACCGATTGAGCCTCCGATAGCAAAGTCGTTACGATGCTCGCCCACCTGAGCCATGAGAGCGTCAGGGATGAGAGCAAGTGCAAGCAATAATACCTTTATACTCTTCATAGCGGCTTACTCGTATCGTTGTATCTCAATCATGTCATTACCCTTATAGTTGATGAACATGACAACAGTATTCTCAAAACCGCTCCAGTTGTTCTTGCGTACAAAGTTGAACGGATTCTGAAGCGAAGTGTACTTCACCTTATCCACATTCTGCATGAAACCGCCACCAAAGTTGTTGATGCCGCCCACGAAGAATGCGCCTATGTCGTAGCCGAGTTCGCCAAACTTAGGACAGCTTGCTATCTGCGCCTTCTTGAAATTGTGACGGAAACGGTAGTTGAAGTTGGCTACACGTTGTTTAGCCTCATCGCTGAAGAATGTCGTATAGTATGAGCACTTGTACTTGTCAAGCATCTTCTCGTTGTTGTCGGAGAATGTCTGCCAGTCAGGATAACCGAAGAGTGAGAGTTGGAAGTTATCCAAAAGATTGAGCGTATTGAACTCGTTGACAAGCTGCTCAAAAGCCGCAGCAGACGAAGCTGAAGGGATGATGATGTTACGTGTTCCCTTCTTGAGGTGCTTGGCTATGTTCTCAATAGCAGAATACTGCATGCTTACGAAAGACACATTCTTTGACTCAAGATATTTCTTGAAGCCCCAGAGATAGTCAGCATAGTCGCTCTTGTCAGACATATTGACAAAGACGACGTTTGCACCCGAGTTGAGTTCAAGAAATTTCTCATACACAAAGCTGTTAGTATAGTTCTGTGGGGAGTTCACCTGAAACGAAGTCTTATGACTGTTTACGGCATTCACTTTGGTAGAAGTAGGAATGACGTTAACGATATTGTTGACATGAGCAAACTGAGCCACGGCATCAATATGTTCAGGGCGTACAGGACCGACGATGAGGTTCATCTCCTTCATCTCTGGATTGTCGAGTATGCCTTGGATAGAAGCAGCATCGCTACCCTTCTCCTCATACGCATATATGTCGATGTTGGCTCCGCTGTCCTTTATTGAATCGACTGCAAGGAGGAATCCCTTGTAGAGGTCTGTCATCTTGTTTGCCTCACTCGTACGTCTGTCAAGACCGAAAGGAAGGATGACAGCCACCTTGATGCGGTCATACTTCACACCTTTCTGTCGGGCAATCTCGCTGAACACCTCGTTGTCCGAAGGAGTATAGTAACGCTCGTCCTGTGGATAAGGGATGCAGAGCGTCATACCCTTCTTGAGTTTGCTGTCCTTGAGCACAGGGTTAGCCTTTATGAGATCTGCCTGTGTCACGTTATACAACTTGCTGATGGAATATACGGTTTCCTTCTTGGCAACAAGGTGAGTAAGCTTGCAGCCTGTACGCTCCTTTGGAGCTGCTATGTCCTGCTTACGCTGGTCAGCAGTCGAATATACTCCACGAGGAATGACGATGAGTGTACCCGACTTGAAGTTTGTTGCAGAAAGACCAGGGTTGGCATCCGTGATAACCTTGGATGTCACTCCGAACTTCTTTGAGATGGAATAGAGTGTCTCACCTGCCTGAATGGTATAGTGGAGCTCGCCAGTTGGCGACTGAGGAACGTTGATTGACTGTCCCGCCATGATGTTGTCAGTCAATCCTGCATTTTCCTTCTTGATGTCATTTACTGTGACACCATACATCTGTGAGATAGAGTAGAGAGTCTCTCCTACTCTTACCTTATGCGCAAAAACATTTTGTTGTGCAAATGTGGCACCTGAGAAGAGCGCCATTGCAATAACAATAAAGAGTTTTTTCATTACCTCTGGATTAAATTATTGGGCTGTGGTGACAAGCGGCTTTAAGCACCTGCTATGACCACGATGAATTATCTTCAAGGAATCGACATGCGCCATGCACACGCCAAATCAAGGTACAAAATTAGGAAAAATTCGGCACTCTGCATTTCTTTTAATAATAAAATATGTGAATAAAATTAAAATGCGTGTTTTTTCTCGCTGATAATAACTACATTTGCACAATTATCCACGCAAAATAAGCAAATCATGAACAAAAGCATAATGAGACTCGTGGTGACTGCCATACTCGCAACGATGGTGAACGCCACGGCTTTTTCTCAGACAGCATCACCAAAGATAAGGTATGTTGACACCACATCAGAGAGTGGCGACAGCATAACGGTTTCACCTGGCGACTCGCAGACAGCACAGGCACCTCTCGAACTGTTCTGCGAGGCGAATGCCGACGTACCTGAAGGATGGACGGCAATATACGAGTGGCGTTTCTTCGACACGCAGAAGGGCGAGGACAGTCCTTTCCTCACACGATTTGAGGAGAACACGTCATACACACTCACGGCTTCGGGAAGTTACAGCATCAAGTTGTTTGCCACATTCACCAAGAATGACGGCACAATAGAGGAAGTGACACCCGACCCCATGACCATAGTCATTAGCGAGTCGGAGTTGAAATGCCCTAATGCCTTCTCACCAAACGACGACGGCAAGAACGATGTGCTACGCATCTCATGCAAGTCCATTGTCAAGTTGTCGGCTTCTATCTTCAACCGATGGGGCAAGAAGATGGCATCCAAGGAACTGAGCAACCTGACAGACGGCTATATGGAGAACGGTACGTTCTACATCAACCTTTGGGACGGCAGATACGGAGGCAAGTACGTGAACGATGGTGTCTATTTCCTCAACCTCTATGCCAAGGGAAGCGACGGTGTGGAGTACAAGGAAAAGAAGGCAATCAACGTTATCAAGGGATTCAACGAGGACACAGAGCAAAGATAATTAAAAGTTAAAAATTAAAAATTAAAA
>JAGCWG010000601.1 GCA_017961965.1 Bacteroidaceae bacterium
AAGCGGTCTCACTGACCAAAGGGAAGTAAAAACAGTCAAGAACTATTCTTCACCGACCGAAGGAAAGGACACAGAACAGAAACAAGAAAAAACGCCACAGTGGACGATTATGCAAAAAGAATCAGTGAGCCACCATAGGCGACTCACTGATATAAATATAAATGGGAATGTCATGTGGTTATCTGACAATCACCTTACGTACAGAGCCATCAGACATACGGATAATGTTGATGCCCTTGCGAGGAGATGACTGCACCTTACCATCAAGCGAATAGATGTAGATGTTTGTTGGTGCTGAAACATCATCAACATTTATAATGTCGGTTGTGTCATCGGCACGCATACGAACATTGGCAGTACTTGGATTATATAGTAATGACCAGTTGTCGAAGATAGTCCAGTCACCATTGATGGTTGATGTCTTTCTGATACCAATAGTAAGGACACCATCATTACCAACGGTTACATCCACATAGTTGTGGTACTTGCCTGCTGCAAAGTAAAGACTTGCAGCGTGCATATTATTAGGAATGTAACGATTACCCACCACTGATTCACTTCCTCCGAGCATGACGGATGATGCCTCGCTACTTGCACGAACAAGAGCCACGGCGTTTGTCACACCATTACCTGTTGCATAAAGTTGAGCACGGTTGTTGGATGTGTTACTGAGCGTAGAGTAGTCATTGTCTGCAAAGCCAGCACGATAGAATGCCTGCACACCCACACGATAGTCACCAGCAGGAAGACCAGTGATTGTCTGGTAGTAGTCGAATGTCTTGTTGTAATGCTCAGCACAGTTGTAGCTTACGGCAGTCACACCTGTTCCGCTACAACCACTATTGCTATCACCCATATAACTTGCGTTGACAATATAGTCGGTCAAATCTACATCCTGCTCTACCTCACCTTCATAACGCTCAAGTGTCCAGTTGTCAAAGATAACCCAGTCACCATTAATGGTTGATGTCTTGCGAAGACCGATGGTAAGACGTCCATCACTGCCCACTGTAGCCTCAACATAATTGTGGTATTTGCCAGCAGCAAAATAGAGGCTTGCTGCCTGCATATTGTTAGGAATGTAGCGATTGCCAACTACAGACTCATTGCCTCCGAGCATGACGGATGATGCCTCGCTACTTGCACGTACAAGAGCCACGGTATTTGTCTCACCATTACCAGTAGCATAGAGCAAAGCACGATTATTGGATGTATTGCCGAGAGTAGAATAGTCGTTGTCTGCAAAGCCAGCACGATAGAATGCCTGTACGCCAATGCGGTAACGACCTGCAGGAAGACCCGTGATTGTCTGATAATAGTCGAATGTCTTGTTGTAATGCTCAGCACAGTTGTAGCTAACGGCAGTCACACCCGTTCCGCTCCAACCATTATTGTTATTGCTACTGTAACTTGGATTACTGATAGATGATGTACAGTCAACAATAGTCTCCTGACCTGAGCCGTTGTCCTTAGCAAGGCGTATATTGTCGAAGAAGAGGAAAGCATTATTTGTTGACGTAGTACCAAGAGCCACGAAACCGGCACTAAGTGTAACGGTCTTAGACTCCGTGAGTGTAAACCATATCATCTCATTCTTCCACTGGCCTACAGCCACACGATTGATAGAGCCATAGTGAGCCTGATTATCAATGATGACACCTGTGTTGTTAGTGAAGTTCACATCGTTCTTAGCATTATACACGTCATAAGAAAGACGGTAATTACCTGCTGGGAGAGTCACGTTCTGGGTATAGACAGACTGAGTAGTCCATCCCTGTGACATACCGAGAGCACCACCAGAGGTATTGCCATCCTTATTGAGTGCAGGAACAGAAGTGCCATTGACGGTAAACGAAGAACCGTACTTAACGGCAGAACTGCAACCAAGAGTACTTGTATTGGATGTTGTCCATCCATTTACGGCACGGTGATTGGATGCACCTGTGGAGAGATTAACAGAAAGGAAATCAGACGAATTATCAAAGCCTGCGTTGACAATATATGATGAAGTCACATCCTCGTATGTATCGCCATTAGGAGTGATAACCATCTCTGCCCTTGTACGTATCGGAGATGTAATGCCAATAGGATAGACTGCTATACGGAACGAGTAGATGCCTTCACGTGGCAGAGCTGACGAGAACGTGTAATGGGCACCAGCCTTGGCACTCATGTCCTTAGGAGTAACCTTGGCAAAACGAGAGAAAGAGAGTTTGCCAGGCAACTTAGCCTCAACGACTACGGAGTCAACCATATCGCCATTAGGGTCATTCCACTCAAGCTCGCAAGCATTGGTTGACGTATTATACGAAGCAATAAGATTGGCAGGAGTAAGTGTAACGACACGTGGCACGAACTCATTGGCAGGATTATAGCCAAGGTCATCATTCATGTTGGCATAGTAATTGCCAAGGATGGAAAGTGTGCCGTCCTTATATATCTTTGAACAGTCTGCTTCACTGTTCCAGTAAGCATAACGCTCAATACGTGAATTGGAATTGAGAATATCGAGCAAAGGCTTTGTACCATTGTAACAAGCCTGCTGATTGGCTGTAGAGAATGAGCCACGACCGTCAGGACAAGCGGAGAAGATACCATTATTGTTCCAGCTTGCACCCCACACCCACTCGGATATCCATACTGGACGGCCATTACCATAATTGTCGCTATACCATGTAAGGCTGTTGAACGTGCCTGATGCCCAGTAACAATGGAGGTCAAGAATGTCACAACGCCATCCACGTGCATCAATAGAATCGCAGAAAGCCTTGAGGTGTCTCATCGAGCCGTCATGAGAAGATTCTGAGCAGAGACGCATACCTGTACGCATGAGGTTCTGCCAGTTGTCGAGGACTGTAGCCACATCCTGTGGGTGGTCATCGGCAGAGTTACCCGGTTCGTTGTTAGTCTTCATGTGACATGAATAGCCGACAGAGCCACACTCCTCGGCTGAAGGCCAGTTCTCATATATATGGTTAGGCACGCACTCTGTGTCAGGATAGCGGTTCTCACCCACTCCCCAACTGTAGCACCATGATGAATTGAGGGCATCATTGGCAGCAAAACGTGTATCGCTTGCAAGTCCTGCCTTCTTGGCATTCTGCCACTTGAAGAGACGATAGGATGACACACGAGCATCCATATTAGCTGGCATGGAAGGAATCTCAAGGTCCTCCTTGTCGGCTATGAAGCAACGGCTATAGCCCCATCCGCCAGTACCGAGGGCAAAAGTGACCATGTAGCCACGCTTCAGCTTGAACGAGCGAATCTGATTGTTGAGAGTACTCGTGCTGAGAGTCTTCATGAATCCACCATCATGTCCCTCCGAATAGTTGTTGCACGACGTACCGCCATAGTTTGGCTGCGTGTAGCAAGTGAGCGGCTTGAAGTCGCTACCATACGGAAAGACAATAGCACCATGCGAATACATCTTGACCTGACAGTTGACACCATCAACAGCAACAGAGCCATTGATACGGATGTGTGACAACCAGTTGCTGATGACAACACTCGGTTTGATGTTGCGGATGATTACCACAGCATGCTCCGTGTTGGTAATGTTCACATAACCAGCGGAAGTGAAAGGTGTAGTACTCGTGATGACATAGTCAACACTCTGATTGACGGTAACAGCGCCTGTTACCTGTGTCACAGTTGTTGTGGTATTGCCAGCAAGAGAATTGGCAACAGCACCAATAAAGAACAACAATGACACCAAGAAAGGTTTCTTTCTCATTGTAAAAAAGGTTAATTGATTAATAAAATGGTTAGTATATTTCTTGTTTCGATACAAAAATACGATTTTTAAGTATTCCACGTCTGTTTTTCATGACAAAAATGCTTCAACATACCTCATTTCTTATTCTAAATCATTGAAATAGTAGGATAGTCCATCATCGTATGAGATAAAAAGGAGACTGAACTACAATAAAAACTATAACAGTATGAAAGAAACAGATACATAGTACTGATAAAAGGATTAAAGCATGTTTCAGTATCGATATTTGCGTAATTGAAAATAAAATTCTATTTTTGCAACATAGTTTTAATAATAAACACTTTAAGACAAATGCGAGCGCTGATTCAGACACAAGAATTCATTGCATATTATAATAGTCTGCCAGAAAAAATCCGTGGCAAGTTTGACCATGCAATGAACATTCTTTGTAACATTGACGTTCCGAACGCTAAATTCGTCAAAAAACTGGTAGGAACAGATTTTTACGAAATGAGAGTTTCTGTTAATACAAATGAATACAGAACAATAATATTTGCAATAGACAACGACAATATTGTCAACGCAAAACATATTTTACTACTCAACGCTTTTCTAAAGAAATCCACCAAGGATTATAGAGAGCAAATAGAAATAGCAGAATCAATTCTTAATCGATTTGAAAAATGAGAAATTTAGATATGACAAAACTGGCAACTATTCCTACAGCAAATGAGATGCTCGACAAGAAATACGGTGCAGAAGGAACAAAAAGCCGTGCGAAATTTGATGCCGAGTCACAATCATGGTATGATAATCAGATTTCTGGTTCTTATCGCATTACCATGCCTAAGGCTCTACACCAGTCCTTATACAAATTTACGCGAGAGAAAGGAATCAGCATTAGTTCGTTCATCAACGAACTTGTCTCACGCGAACTTAACACAGCATACTAAATAATAGACATAGTAAAACTCAAGTTTCATTATTGTGGAACTTGAGTTTTTATTTTTCTGAACAGACTTGCAACGATGCTACCAGAAAAATTATGCCATACGGAAAAGATGGCACCTGGAACAGTTGCCATTGGGAACATGGCAAAGTGGGTGGCAGCAAGAGATGTGGCAAGTCCTGAATTCTGCATACCTACCTCGATGCTTATGGCAGCACGCTTGTTATGTGGCATACCGATAGCACGGGCGGCAAGGTAGCCGAAGGCAAAGCCAAGGACATTATGAAGAATGACAGCAACAGCCACAAGGAAACTGCAACTGATGATATTCTGCGAGTTGTGCGAAACGATGATGCCTATTATTATGGCTATAGCGAGAGTTGATACCATCGGGAGGAAAGGCACAACCTTGCGTGTGATATTACCGAAATAATGACTCACGACAAATCCCAAGGCTATAGGAAGAATGACAACCTGCACAATACTCATGAACATACCCAAGACATCAACGGCAACCGACTGACCAGCAAGAAGAAGTACGAGGGCAGGAGTGACGAAAGGGGCAAGGAGTGTGGAGACACCCGTCATGGCTACGCTGAGTGCCACATCACCCTTGGCAAGATAACAGATGACATTGCTTGCCGTTCCACCCGGACAACATCCCACAAGAATGACGCCGAGTGCCAACTCAGTTGGCAGGTTGAGTACCTTGCACAACAGCCATGCTACGGATGGCATGACAAGGAACTGGGCAAGTTCGCCTACCACAATTTCCTTTGGGTGCATAATGACTGGTTTGAAGTCAGCTGGCTTAAGTGTCAATCCCATGCCGAACATAACGACTCCAAGCATAGGAGTAATGGCTGACGTGCCTATCCACATAAATGAAGATGGCAAGAACAGAGCCATGAGTGATACTGCCACGACTACAACCGTGATGTTTGCTGCCACAAGCGATGCTATCTTTACAAAACTACCCTTTTCCATAGTCCTTTACTGGTAAAAAGAAGACGTCGTCAACATAAAGATGCTGACGACGTTTCATTTATATACGATTTATCTTTTTAGCTGATTTCAACACCGAGGTCACGAATGTCACAGAGTCTTAATGCTCTGTGCTCTCTGTATTCTCTGTGCTCTCTGTGTTTCAGAAAGATAATCTCTCCACTACTTAGCGAGTGCGAGAGTGTCGAGAGCAATCATAAGTTCCTCGTCAGTTGGGATACAGCATACTGTAACCTTTGAGTCGTCAGCAGAAAGGATTGCCTCTGTTGCACGACAAGCCTTGTTCTTCTCAGCATCCATCTTGACGCCCATGAACTCGAGTCCCTCTGTTGCACCTTCGCGTACCTCCCACTGGTTCTCACCTGCACCACCTGTGAAGAGGATGATATCTACACCACCCATGGCTGCTGCATACTGACCAATGTACTTCTTGATGCGGTATGTGTACATCTCCTTAGCAAGACGTGCCTTGTCGTTACCGTCCTTGATACCTGCGAGGATGTCGCGGAAGTCAGAAGAGAGTTCGCTGACACCTGCGAGTCCTGACTTCTTGTTGAGGAGGTTAGAGAGACCCTTAGTGTCGAGATTGAGCTTATCCATGAGGAATGTAACGGCACCAGCGTCGATGTCACCAGAACGTGTACCCATGATGAGACCCTCAAGTGGAGTGAGACCCATTGATGTATCTACACACTTGCCATCCTTGACAGCTGCAATAGAAGCACCATTACCGATGTGGCAAGTGATGATCTTCTTGCCCTCTGGCTTAACTCCGAGGAACTCGCATACACGCTGTGAAACGTAACGGTGGCTTGTTCCGTGGAAGCCGTAACGACGAACGCCATACTTCTTGTAAAGCTCGTAAGGAAGAGCGTACATGAATGCGTAGTCAGGCATTGTCTGGTGGAATGCAGTATCGAACACACCTACCTGTGGGATGTTTGGAAGGAGTGCGCTAACGGCATTAACACCCTTGATGTTTGCTGGGTTGTGGAGTGGAGCGAGGTCGTTGCAAGCAGCAAAATCCTTCATCACCTCAGGAGTGAGGAGAACAGACTTGTTGAACTTCTCACCTCCGTGTACCATACGGTGACCTACGGCATCAAGCTCGTTGAGGTTCTTGAGAACAGCATACTCGCCCTTAGTGAGCACGTCGAAGATGAGTTCCACACCTGCTGTGTGCTCAGCTATTGGCTTCTCAATCTTGTGCTTCTCTCCATTGAGCTTCACGTTGATGAATGAATCAGGAAGACCGATTTTCTCGATACCACCTGAAGTGATGACGCTCTTGTCATCCATATTGTAAAGTGCGTACTTAATTGACGAACTTCCGCAGTTTAATACAAGAATCTTCATTTCTTAAAACGAAAATTTAGAAAATTAAAGAAAATTTTTATTCTTGTTCTTGTTTTTTATAAGA
>JAGCWG010000602.1 GCA_017961965.1 Bacteroidaceae bacterium
GGTGGCTGTTGCGGTACAAAAGGCAGGAATGGAGGTAACGCTCGTAAGCGACCTTTGTGAGTTGTGTGAGAACAAGTCTGAGGAGATACATAATATAGCTGCCACAACAATAGTGGCGTGCCACCCAAGGGCTGTGAAGAGTCTTATGGCTTATGCAGGTGAGGACGACGTGAAGTCCTTGAGCATCCGTGGGCGTTCAGCAGAAGACGTGCTGAAAGAATTGGGTGTACAGCCAGTTGAAGTAAGTGTGGAAGATTCTAAGGCATGGATGGCACAGATGGAAGCCATGCCTAAGCGACTGGGTGATGATGCTTGGTTCCCAACGCTTGACAAGGATGTATGTGCCGAATGTGGGAAGTGCTTAGAGTTCTGCCCATTTGGTGTGTATGAGATGGTGGAGGAGCGCATTCGTGTCGTTCACCCTCATAATTGCAAGAACAACTGTCCTGCCTGTGCCCGCACTTGTCCTGCAAGTGCCATCATATTCCCTAAGTATGACCGTAGTCCTATCAACGGTGGGGAAAGCGTGCAGGAGAGTGCCATCAAGCTGGACTCAAAGGAGCTATATGCCAAGACGCTTCGCGAGAAACTTGCATCAAGAAAGATTAGACTAATCAGAGAGTAGAAATAGAATATGAAGGAATATACCTCATTGGTAAAACTATGCTGGAGGGTGTTCAGACAGACACCAATCAGGCTGTTGTGGAAGTTTTTCTGGAACTTCTGCCTGCCTAATGTGTGGAATATGCACCACTTCGAGAAACGCCAGAAGCGAGGTGAGCCTTTCTTTCCGGCCTTCAATATGATTTCCGTAACGGAGACATGCAATCTTGCCTGTAGCGGATGCTGGGTGAGTCAAGGAGGACGGAAGAGTCTCACGATGGAGCAGATTGACGGTATCATTCGGGAGAGTAAACGGCATGGTTCCAAGTTTTTCGGAATACTGGGTGGCGAGCCCCTGATGTACAAGGGACTTCTGAGTATCTTCCAGAAGCATAGCGATTGCTACTTCCAGTTGTTTACCAATGGCACTCTACTTACCGAGGACATTGCCTTCCAGCTTCGCAAGGCTGGTAATGTGACTCCACTCATCAGCATAGAGGGATTGGAACAGGAGAGTGACCGAAGACGGCAGGCTAATGAGGTGTTCCAGCGTACACTTCGTGGTGTACGAGCCTGTAGGAAGGCAGGACTTATCTTTGGTGTGGCAGCAAGTATTTGCAAGAACAATTACGACGAATTGGTAAGTCGTCAACACATAGAGCGAGTAGCTCGTGAAGGTGCTGCATACCTATGGTACTACATCTATCGTCCCGTAGGAGCAAATGCACATCCAGAGCAAGCGTTGAGTCAGGAACAGATACAAGGTCTTAGACAGTTCCTCGTACATGAGCGCATGAATGCCCCAGTGGCACTTATAGATGTCTATTGGGACGAAGAAGGAAGGGCAATATGTCCGGGAGCAACAGGAATGAGTCATCACATCTCCCCTTCAGGCGCCATAGAGTTCTGTCCAGTCATTCAGATGGCAACGGACTTCATCAATTCGGATGCAAGCAATATGACGGAACTATATGCAAAGTCACAGTTCCTGACAGATATGAGACACAGGATAGCCCAGAGCACACGAGGGTGCATCATAATGGATAATCCTCAACAGATGGCTGAGATGATAAAAGAATATGACGCCAAGGAAACTACTACCCGTGGCACGGCAATGGAAGAATATGCAAGGATGACAAGCATCCCAAGCCACAACATGAACACAAATCTTATTCCTGAACAGAGCCGTCCTTATAGGTGGCTCAAACGAAATTACTTCTTCGGTTTTGGAGCTTATGGGTAGAGATATTTAGAATGTCAAATGTTAGTTTCAGATTAATGCACTTCATGGAAGCATGAATATGGGACGAGGTTAAATTAAGGAATAATGAGCAAACAGTATGTCATACCATCGACGTTGGAGCAACGTATGCATTTGCGCAAGGCACTAAGGGCATTTGTGCAGACGCAACAGTTGTGTCCGCCTGTTTCGCTCAAGCAGTTGGAGCAACTGGCAGATACGTTTATTAGCGACCATGAGGACTGTGTGGACATGCGTCCTTGGTTGATGGTAGAGATTCACAATCAGGTATGGTTGCCTGTTGTTGCTGGTATTCCTTATGAACGTCGATTGTTGATGTTGCCAAAATGTCTCAGTCGATATGGCGAGTGTCAGGCTGAATTTGATGAGTATGGCCTACTTTGCCATCGTTGCGGTCGTTGCCACATCCCTAATCTGCAAGACAAGGCAGAGCAACTTGGAGGTTTAAGCATTGTGGCAGAAGGATTCACACAGGTTATTGAACTCATAGAGAATAATGTGGTTGATGCCGTCATAGGCGTTAGCTGTCTTGATTCTCTGGAGAAAGCCTTTCCCCTTCTTGTGCGTCATGCCGTTCCGGGGTTGGCAATAGCCTTGAATGACTCTGGCTGCCGTGACACTCATGTGGATGTGGATTACGTGGAGGAGATGCTGTCTCTCTTGAATGAAGAAGCCACTTCCCACTTACTTGACCATGAGGCAATACAAGAACAGGTGAACCGTTGGTTCTCTCGTCAGGAATTGGAGCAACTCATGCTTCCTGCCACAGACTCTACTCAGAAGATATGTCTTGACTGGATGAGTGGTGACGGCAAGCGTTGGCGTCCTTTCCTGTTGTCTGCCGTATGGCAAGCCTTGACAGGCAAGACTGAGATGCCTATTGACGTACATCGTGCTGCCGTAGCCGTGGAATGTTTCCACAAGGCTTCACTCATTCATGATGATGTGGAGGACAAGGATGGTACACGCTATGGCAAGCCTACCATCAACGCGTTATATGGTGATGCTTTTGCCATAAATGTAGGCGATGCCTTGTTAGGACAAGGCTATCGTATCTTGGCCCAGAGTAACAATCCTGAGTTACTTCGCCTTATAGCTGATGCACATATCAGGTTGTGCCGTGGGCAAGGTGAGGAACTTATGTGGGATAAGTCACCAGTCACGTTAGACTTTGTGATGAACATCTTCCGCAATAAGACCGTACCAGCATTTGAGGTATCGTTGATGCTTGGCTTGAGTTGTACAGGCAATTTTGCACACCTTCGTCCTATGCTTAAGGATTATTCTGAAGCCTTGGGTATTGCTTATCAGTTGAAGGATGACTTGGACGATTTTGTTCAGGACAACGAACTTGCATGTCGTCCTTCTGCTGTGTTGGCTTTGAGGACGGAGCATCCTTCATGGAGTCAGGATGAGGTGAAGACTGAGCTTCAGAGATTGACCGACCAATATCATCAGCAAGCCCTTGATGCACTTAATGGTTTGGGCGAAATGGAACTAAAACGCCTGCTTTATCAGGTGACAGAAAAGATATTGGGATGAAAGCGCCATTACTATATAAAGTATATCGTACCTTGCGTAGGGGATGGAAACGAATGTCCCCTGATGCGCAACAGGCATTACGGTCATTTGTTGCCTCGCAAAAGACGGCGCATGGCTATATGAATGCCGGAGGTGCGGAGGATGCTTACTATAAGCAGTTTGGCGATGTGCTTGAAGCCGTATTCAGTCCCAGCAAACTAATACGTATGCCTATCCACCTCACGGTACAGGAGAGTAGGAACAGAGATACAATCTATGGACGTTTCTTTGAATTCCTTGAACAGGAAATGAGGATGTCACGTCCAAAGGAAATAAACATAGATATGCCCAAGTCAGTAACTACAAATGCTGTGTGTTGTATCGTGGCTATGATGCATCAGATGGGCAAACAACCTGATGCCATGTGTGTGGAGTGGATTCGCCAACGTCAAGACGAGACAGGAGGATTCTATGCAAGCGACTTGGCTACCGTTCCAGACTTGTTGAGTACGTCTGTGGCTTTATTCACACTCCGTCTCATAGGTGCGGAAGTAAAAGATGCCTCATCTTTCATACAAGCCCATTGGTTGGACAACGGAGGCTTTGCACCAACATTGTACGATGAATATAGCGATGTGGAATACGTCTTTTATGGATTATTGGCATTAGGAACAATATAGACCAACTAACTAAACAGGCATGGAGCAAGTCTTGCCCATGCTGTGTAAGAAGGAGGAACACTAATGAAAACAGAACAGTTGAAGGAAATACAGACAGATGCCATGGAGTACCTCATGAAGAGTCGCTCCGAGGATGGCCTGTGGAGAGGCTCACTTTCGAGTAGTGCCATCTCTACGGCTGTTAGTGTGTTTGCCCTTCAACGAATAGATGCAGATAAATATGCAACACATATCCAGGCAGGAGTGCGTTGGTTGCAAGGAGCCATGAAGCCTGATGGCTCTTGGGGCGATAGCATGGAGAGTCCGTCAAACATGACAGCTACCTTGCTTACCTATGTCTCACTCTATGCTGTGGGACAAGCGCCACAGGAATCGAGGCAATACCTCAATAGACAATTTGGAGGTGACAGTGAGGAGGCACTCACGAAAGGTGTGCTTCGCTATTATGGTCGCGACCTCACTTTCTCTGTTCCTATCCTTATGATGTGTGCCTTGGCAGGTGTCGTAAAGGATTGGAAGAAGATACCGCCATTTCCGTTTGAGCTTGCCACTTTGCCTCAGCGTCTATTCCGTTATCTTAACCTCCCAGTGGTGAGCTATGCCATTCCTGCACTTATTGCCATTGGTATATGCCAGATGCACAAGAAGGGAGGACTTTTGACACCTATACGCAAACTCTTTGTTCCAAAGGCTATGCGTGTGTTACGTCGTATGCAACCTGTGGATGGCGGATTCCTTGAGGCTGCCCCTCTTACAGCTTTTGTTAGTATGTGTTTGGCAGAAGGTTCATTCCGTGAACATGAGGTGACACAACGTTGTGCCCAGTTCCTTGTTGATACGGTTCGAGAGGATGGTTCTTGGCCTATTGACACAAACCTTTCAGGATGGTTGACAAGCCTTGCATCCAAGGTCTTGCCTCATAATGGCATTGTTGATGTGGAAGGTCTCGCTAATATTATAAAGGGAAATGCAACAACATTTGTTCATCCATTCACGTCTGCCGTACCCGGAGGATGGGGATGGAGCGATTTGAGTGGTTCTGTTCCCGATGGTGACGATACGAGTGGTGCGTTAGTAGCCCTCTATCATCTTACACAAGGCAAGAGTAGTCACGAAGTGGAAAACGGCTTGAAATGGTTGATGCAATTGCAGAATAACGACGGAGGAATGCCTACGTTCTGCAAGGGATGGGGCAAATTACCTTTTGACCGAAGCACACCAGACATAACGGCTCACGCCATACTTGCCATGGGACTTTGGTTGCCTTGTTTGGAAGGACAGTTGAAAACTGACGTTCAGAAGAGCTTGGACAAGATGCTTGCGTGGATGGAAGATACCATAGAAAATGACAATGGCAACGAAGCAAGCGGATGGGTTCCTTTGTGGTTTGGCGACCAAGATGCAACAGATGAAAAGGCACCTGTATATGGTACAGCCACGGCTATTGACTACTTGATGTCTGCCCATCATCCTGCGGCAACAAAGTTGGCACAATCTCAGATAGACTTCATAATCCGTACCCAGAATGATGACGGAGGATGGGGAGGCAACAAGGATGTTAAATCGAAGGTTACCTTCACGAGTCGTGCACTTGCTGCCTTGGCTCATTTCCCAGATAAGTATGAAGACGCAAAGAATCGTGGATGGGAATATCTCTACAAGCGACACAAGGAAGGCACTCTTTATGAGCGTGAACCAATAGGCTTGTATTTCTCTCGTCTTTGGTATTCCGAAGAACTATATAACGTCTTATTCTTGTTGAACGCGTTAAAAGGCATGAACGTATGAACGACAAAAGGATAAAATGGATTACGATAGGCGTCATAGCCTTTTACACATGCTTGCTGATAGGTTGGCATCTTTACGACCCAAGCAGCTCGTTCGATGTGTTCAAGCCTGGTGCTGACCATCGTCCTGCTGGTCATGCCCGTAAGGCTGACGAGGTTCTTATTGGCGAGTTCTTCATGCAGGACTCTACCGTTTCTGCATCCAACTTGATGGGCGAATGGCCATGTTTTCGTGGTGCTGGTCATAACAATCAAGCATCCACCTCACCTAATATGAAATGGATAGATGGCGACTTCAAAGAGATGTGGTCAATAGAGACTGGTGAGGGACATGCTGCTCCTGTCATATCTGAAGGTAGAGTTTATGTTCTTGACTATGACGAGCAATTAAGTTCGGATGCCTTGCGATGTTTGGACCTCAAGACAGGCAAGCAGTTGTGGAAACGTTGGTATCGTGTTGCCATGAAACGAAACCATGGATTCTCACGTACCATTCCTGCTATCAGTAATGGCTTGGTCGTAACAATAGGACCGGAAGGTCATGTGATGTGTTGCGACAAGGTTACAGGACAGATGAAATGGAGCATAGACATGAAGAAACGCTTTGGCTCAGAGATACCATTTTGGTACACAGGTCAATGTCCGCTAATACATAATGATGTCTTGGTACTTGCTCCTGCAGGAACGGATACACTTATGCTTGGAGTTGATATAAATACAGGCAAAACACTATGGGGCACGCCAAACTCCGTTCATTTCAAGATGTCGCATTCTTCTGTCATGCCTATGACTCTTGGAGGAGTGCAGACTTACGTGTATATAGGCGTTGGAGGAGTTTGTGGCGTTTCTGCTGAAACAGGAGATTGCGGTAAATTGTTGTGGAGTACCAATGAATGGCAGCCATCAGTTGTTGCTCCTTCACCTTTGCAGATATCCCAGAATCAGATATTCCTTGTGGCTGGCTATGGAGCTGGTGGTGCTTTGTTACAGGTTGACAAAACAGGAACATCATGGAAGGCAACAGTCAAGGATAGTTATAAGGCAAACGAAGGTATGTCATGCGAACAGCAGACTCCAATCAACTATAAGGGAACGCTCATAACCGTACTTCCGAAGGATGGTGGAGGAATGCGTGAGCGTTTGGCCATGTACAGTCCTAATGACTTGCATCATCCTATATGGACTTCGGCTGCAGATGAACGCTTTGGTTTAGGTCCATACATCGTTATTGGTGATAGGCTTGTAGCTTTCAAGGAAGATGGAGAGTTATATGTGTACCAGTTGTATGCTAACTCCATGAAGCTTATTCGCAAGCAACGTGTAATGGTGGAAGGCGTGGATGCATGGGGACCAATGGCGTATGCGGATGGTATGCTGATTGTAAGAGATGCCAAGACTATAAAATGTCTAAAGATATTAACGGAAGAATAGAATACTAACATATATGGATAGGCGCAAATTTTTGAAAATATCAGGTTCGTTGGCGGTAGGAGGCATTATCCTATCTGTCGTAGGACGTGGAATGTGGAATATGCTCAAGCGTCCTGAGAAAATCTTCTACGATTCAAAACGAACGAAAGGACCTGTTCTTTTGAAGGAAGACGAAAATTTCGTCTCTCCCTATCGTCGTGTGTATGGTTTCGTGGCTCCAGATGACATCTTGGCTATGGATATCGAAGGCGGTAGCGTATATGTAGCTACTCCCAACAACATAGATGTTTATGGCTTGAGTGGTGAGTTGCAAACTAATTTCTCAACACCAAGCGATTTACGTGATATTACGATATATGACGGACTTGTATATGCACTCTTCCCTGCACGTATAGAGGTGTATGACCGTCAAGGTGAGATAGTGCGCCAATGGGAAGCTTGTAGCGATAATGCGGACTATTGTTCATTGGCAGTCTGCAAAGAAGGCGTGTTCGTGACAGATGCAAGTAACAAGCACATTTGCAAGTATAATCTTGACGGTTCGCTTGCTCGCTTCATCCAGAGTCCAAAGGGCTTTATTGTACCAAGCTATTGTTTTGGCATAACATATATGGATGGTAAGATATATTGCTCTAACCCTGGACGTCATCTTGTGGAAAGCTATACTACGGATGGAGAGTTTGTAGCATCCTTCGGTAAGGCAGGTGCTGAACCCGGTGCTTTTAGTGGTTGCTGCAACCCTGCTATCATCACGCCATCAAATAATGGTGAGTTGTTGACTTCCGAGAAAGGTATTCCACGCATTAGTTGCTATCGTGCCGATGGAAAGTTCCGTAGCGTCCTGTTGGACAAGAAGGCCTTGGGAGGTGGCAATAGCGCGTATGACGTTCGTGTGATGAAGGACAAGCTTATCGTGACAGGTGGTGCCAAGGTTTCAGTTTTTCAATATGACAAGCGACTTAGTCAACA
>JAGCWG010000603.1 GCA_017961965.1 Bacteroidaceae bacterium
ACCTTGAAGGTTGGCAGGTTGTCCACCCTTCTGTGAAGAAGAGATAAGGAGATAGCGACCATAGTTGAAGAGAAGAGCCACCATGCCCTGGTCCTTGCTTCCGTAGAACTTGTCAAGACGCTCAACGGTAGTAAGAGCCTTGTTGCCACCCTCAGATGGGAGAGTGAGCTTTACACGGTTGTACTGTTCCTGATACTTGGCTACGTGACGCTTGAGGAGCTGGTCGTAAGCATAAGATGAAGAAGCAATGAGAGCGTAACTCTTTCTTGTTGCATCACCACTTACGTCGTGGTAGTTCACGTAGTTGGTTGCAGCAGCTATACGGATGATAGCAGATTGTGCATTATTTATTGTGACAGTTCCGTCATCGACAGTAACCTTTCCGTCCGTCGTTACCATCGCCTTCATGTCAGCATTAAGGGCAGAAGCTATGCCTTCGTGCTCTACGCCTTCTATTTCTGCTGTGAGCATTGCCTGTCCACCACTATTTCCTTTCTTACCAGAGATATTGACAATATCGCTCTTTGTGTTATGTTTGAGTTGGCAATCATGTGAAAGGGTGAATGAGAGTGCACCCTTCTTGCTTGCTTTGATATTGACGATGACAACACCATCAGCAAGAGAAGCAAAAGCTGTGCGGGTATATTTCACTCCGTCACAAGTGTATGAAGTCGTCGTTACGGCACGAGTAAGGTCAAGTTCACGCACATAGTCCTTGACATCCTTATGGCCGAAGTTGAATTTGAGACTACCGAGAGTGAGGTACTTCATTCCGTGAGGACCCTTGATGAACTCACGGTTGATGATGTTCTCAGCATCACGCTCCTTACCATTGAAGATAAGGTCGCGCACCTCGTTGAGGTGATAGATAGATGTAGTACTGTTGTTGTTGTGAGGTCCGCCACTCCAGAATGTCTCTTCGTTCAGTTGGATTTCCTCAGTATCCGTACCGCCAAAGACCATTGCTCCCATACGGCTGTTGCCAATAGGAAGTGCCTCGAGCCAGTGTGTGGCAGGCTTGTCGTACCATAGTCGCTGGTCGTTATCCACGGCAGCAGAAGCCTTAGCTACGACAACCAATGTAAGCATTAATGCTATGAGTTTCTTCATAAGTTAGTTTGTAATAATTTAGTTAGTTCGTCATGCAATATTCTGTTTGCATATTAACAAGTACAAAGATAACAAAAAAGCAACATCACACTTTCATGTAATGTTGCTTATATTTATGATTATGTTACAAAGGCAAGGCGCACCTCGCCTTTGTACTTATCGCTTACTTTACAATCTTAACTACTGAGCCATCAGCCATCTTAACGATGTTGATACCCTTATTCATACCGTTAGTCTTGATACCAGATACTGAGAATACATCCTTAGCTTCTGTTGAAGTACTTACAGCATTTACACCAGCAGGAGCCTCTGTACCGAGGTAGAACAACTTGAAGTTATCGAAGATACACCAGTCTGCACCAACCTTAACACTCTTGCGGAGACCGAATGAGAGTGACTCACCCTCGCCAACCATAACAGTTACCTTGTTGATGTAAGCATTTGGGCTCTGCATGAATCTCCACATAGCACCCTCCATTGAGTTTGGATAGTAGAGTTTAACAGTTCCATTCTCGATACCCATATCGTCATAAGTAGTGAGGTCGAATGAAGCATCCCATGGGTGGCTGTTGATTGCGTCTTCCGCAAACTCAGACATATCCTTAGTAACCATTTCACCACCATCCCAAGACTCAAAGCGCTTAATCATACCACGCTCTGTGTAGTACTCAGAAGCAAATGAAGTCATGTATGTGCTTGAGTTGTTAGCGTAAAGCTCTACGTTATGGCCTTCCCAAAGTTCAACATCAGAGTAAGCTTCGTTTACAAACTCATTATACAGATTTGCATAGTTGTTTCCGTTTCGATAGAAGCCCTGTACCTGAACTACGTAGCATCCTGCAGGGAGACCGTAGATTGTCTGGTTGAGGTTGAATGTCTTGTCATAGAACTCAGCGTCCTTGAAGTTACCATCTACTGACATACCAGCTGCATCCCATCCGTTAGAACCGTTAGAGAAGTCAGCGTTGACGATAAGGTCTGTTACATCAGCTGGCTTAGCCTCTGAAGCATCCTTAACATAGGCAGCGAAATAAACCTTGTGGTAAGCAAGCTCAAGTGCTGTCTGAAGCTCGCGACCTCTTGCAACATTGCAATAGTTAGCCTTGAGGATAGCCTCGTTGTCAGCGATTACAGCTGCAATAGAAGACTCGTTAGCGTAATCGTCAAGAACATTGATGAGATTGAGATAAGTGTTCAAAGCATCGTAAGCTGCCTTAACCTCCAACTCACCTTTGTAGTCAAGTCCATCAACATTTGGCTGTGATAGCTCAATAGCCTTTACTGTAAGACCCTCGTATGCAGGAATACCATAAGTATCATTGAGTGTATTGACGATATTGTCAAACTCTGCATTCACACGCTGTGCTTCTTTAAGGTAAGCCTGTGCCTCAGCCAAAGCATCCATAGCAGTCTGGAACTCTTCTGGAGTCTTGATTGGGTTTGGAATCTTATCGTACAATGCCTGAACAGCAGCCTTGTCACCATTAAGTGGC
>JAGCWG010000604.1 GCA_017961965.1 Bacteroidaceae bacterium
CTTCACTCGGAACGTATTATATGACGAACAACTACGAAAGCATAGGTCTTACAGCAAGCTCTTTCTTGTTCAGAAAAGTTGCTTTGTCTGGTTCCATCTCTCGTCAGTCGGACAACATCTCTGGCGAACAGCTATACACGACATACGGATATATCTATAATATATGTGCATCAAGCAGACTGACTGACAATTTGAACATAAGTGCTCTCTTCAATGGGTATGTACAGAATCAGAAGAATGGTATGGCAACAATACAAGACAATGAACGCATAAACAGATGCATGGCAAGCTATAGTCTTATGCCGTCTTATGTATTCGAAACAACAGGCTTAGAGCACAATGTTAGTATATCTCTCAACTATACAGAGAATGTCAATCTGAACAAAAGAACAATAAACGAAAGCAACGTCAAGACCTTAGCCGCAGGCTGCTCATACGGAGTGGACGTAGAAGCATTGGCTATGAACTTTACTGGTTCGTACAGCCACCAGAATACAAAAGACTACTATGCAGAATACACGAGCGATATATGCTCATTCACTGCCAACCGCTCATTCCTCAGCGAAAGCAATCTTGACGCATCAGCCACTTTATCCGTCTGCAACAACAAGATTACAAACAGCGGCAATAGTTTCTCCCTTGGCCTTGAACTTTCCACAAGCTATACGCTTGATAAAGTTCACTTGTTCTCTGCCAATTTAGGAGTAAACAAATATACTGATGTCAATTCTGTGATCTTAGACTCAAACATCAAAGGTACAGACCTAACAGTAAGTCTTAATTACGCCTATACATTCAGCTTGTTCCGATAGTTAACATTATTGTACATTACACAGTACATAATAATAGACATATATGAGAATATTGATAATGACATTGATGATTGTGCTTGGCATCTGTAGAATGCTTGCACAGGAAGTGATGGTAACAGTTGTACCAGTACAACAGGTGTTACCACCACAAGCATTGATGTACATTGATAATCCAGGCAAATATTTCAACATAACACTCACTAACACAACTTCAGAGATACAGAATGTATATCTCACTATGAACATCGACGGTGTCTTTCCTGAAAGGATGAGCGTTATTTCCACTCCTTCAACCATACAACCACAACGTCCAATAACCATTGCGCCTAATCGAACTTTACACTTGTCAATGGCAGATCTAAAACAGCAGTTTGGACATCTTACGTCAAGAAACGTGCAAGTATCCAATCGTCTTCTCAGCGGTTATGGTGGTGGTTCATACGGTCTTTTACCCGAAGGTAGATATCAGATAAACTTTGCAGCATATAAGTGGCATAATCCTAAGTACGCTTCACCCGTGATGCAAAGCAATCCTCTAAACAGTTATGCCACCTTCTCTGTAAGTTACCTTGCAAAGGCACCACAGATAATCGCTCCTATTACACTCCAAAGTAAATACGCAGAAGTTGACCCTCTGAACGCACAGTTCACTTGGTCTGAGTCACTTGTGCTTTCAAACTATACAAATGTACGTTATACTTATTCCTTTAAGGTTGTTGAGGTATTACCTAACCAACCAATAGACTATGCAATGGAGAACAACCCTGCTGTATATCACATCCGCAACCTTATGTCACCAATGTGCGTCATACCTTCTAACTACGTTACGAATCGTATGTCGCCATCAAAGATATATGCAGCACAGGTGACAGCAACACCTCGCACTAATGGCTTACTTGATTTCGTCCTTGTGGAAAACAAAGGTAAGAGCAATATTAAAGTATTCAGCATAGTTCCCGTACACCATAGAATGGTTGTACCAAAAGATACCCTTCGTGACGAAAGTCTTATGGAGTTCACAGATGGCATCAATGAAGACGAGAACGAATATGACATCACCTCCATTGAAGAGTACGGTCAGAAAATCATGGATTGTGTTTCTGTTGCAGAAGAGATGGAAACACGCACCATAGAATATGATTCAATAGCAAAAAAACGACTGAGAGAAATGCATGCTTTTATTGCGACCATAGGCAATATGACTCACATGGCTGCAAAGAAGGCAGGAATAACAGATAGCACCAAGAATGCCTACCACGACATACAGAGACTTATGGCAGAAGCAGAGAAGGCTTCCGATATCGCTGCCATCCAGTACAAGACAGCATATCTCACACTCAAGAAGCTTGACCACCAACACCACAATAGCAAAACGTCATCTGAAGATACTGACTCACGTCAGATATATGACAAATGTGCTGAAGCCGTGGGCAGGGCAAAGGCGTCTGCACGAAACGCACAAGTGTATTACTCGTCCATACAAAAGACGGAATACCTTGCAACAAAACAAATGAAACATCTTGTCAAGTAACCAAAATAGAAGGTTAAGAATAAAATGAAACTTATGCACAACATATCAATCATAGGAATGATGGCAACGGCAATCATCGCTGTTTCTTCCTGCAGCCTCGTCGATTTCGATTTCGACGAGGTTAAGAAGGATAGATATGAGCTGCATCTTAATAAGGACACCGTATATATAATGGAAGGCGACACCTTCTCATTGTCTCCAATATATACACCAGAATCCATTGACGGTAATGTATTCTGGCAATCCAATGATTCGATTCTTACGATAAAAGGTAATAATATAATAGCATCATCAGTCGGCGACACACACATCAAGGCATATTCATCATTTCAGAACCTTACCGACTCTTGCTTCGTAAGTGTCATGCCTAAGTGGAAGACGCCGATATACGATTATCCAGATGAGACAATAGTCAACGCAAGAGTGATGTACGATGGTAAATTCATCAATCCAGCAAAAATGAAGGTGGCAGCCTTCATCAATGGTGAATGTCGTGGGCTTGGCGAATTGAAAGACTACTTCGGAACAATCATCATACAATTCCGTGTATGTGGTAATATCAACGATTACAACGAAAAGATACAATTCCGCTTATACATCCATGATAAATTATTCTGTGAATACTATCCACAGAATGTAAACTTCGACGGTGACATCCATGGTTCAATTGCCTCTTTAATCGTTTTATGGATGTAAAAAACGAATCCGCATATTCGGCTTTCACCGGATATGCGGATTATGTTCATATTTGGATGGATTAATACCAAGTGTAGTCTTCGCCCGTTCCGTACTTGTATGTCTTTGCAAGCTTGACGTTGAAGATAAGTGTAGAATAGCTTTGGACTGGAGTACTTGCGTCTCCATATCCAAGTTCGTTAGGAATGTACACCGTCCAGTCGTCACCTTCAACCATGTGCATCAAGGCTGTAGTAAAGCCAACAACAAGTCCTTTTGTTGCAAATAATCGTGGCACATCTGTCTTTTCATTGAGTGTGTATCCGTTATATGACTTATCAAAGATATAGCCACTCTTGTATGAATCAGAAGGAATAAGACGACCGAGATAATGAACCCTTACACTATCGTTGAATTGAGGACTGTATGAACCATTACCATCAACATTCTTATGGACATAGATGAAATGGTTGTTATTACCCTTCGCATTTTCGATCAACTCGTCATAGTTGAATGCGCAATATCTAACCCATTGACCGTCCTCATTCAGGGCGCACACCTTGGCAATAGAGTCAATAAACATCTGGTTACGTACCTCCCAGTTGTCGTACTCGTTTACCTCTTCAGTCTCCTGACAAGACATGAATGTGAATGCCGATGCGCACACTGCTAATAATGTAAGTATGTTGAATGAATGTTTCATTGTTAGATGTTTTATCTTAGAAGTTATGAAGTGATAAGTTAAGACGCAAGTCCGTTTATTGATAATGTTCAAAGTTAAGAAGTCCAACATCGCAAGAACTTACAAACTTAAGAACTTACAAACTTAAAAACTCACAAACTTAAGAACTTACAAACTTAAAAACTTAAAAACTTAAAAA
>JAGCWG010000605.1 GCA_017961965.1 Bacteroidaceae bacterium
AAGCTACAATCCAGAGAAAACCAAATAGGATGTAGAATCATTGAATATAATTATGCCAATAAAAATGATAGCCAAAACATTTAACTTTCACGAAGAAAATGTAAACATATCATAGCACTCCACAAAGGTAATATACGACTGTATAGCTAATAAATAAGGAGTTTATACCATAAGGGGGGGGGTATTTGAACACATAAAGAGAAGAATGGAAAAGAAAAAGAGTTGTAAGTTATGAGATTCAAGTTTCGCAAGTTTTCAACTTGCTCATTTATGGAAGTAAAATATTTGATGACAAAATATTTATTGGAACAATTGTTGGTAATTATTACTTCCCGTTGGTCAGTGAGAACGCTTCGCTTAGTTCTTAACTCTTAATTTATTGGGTGACGTTCCAAGCCATGAATAGCCATTACGACGTTCATAGCCAATATCCTCAAGATGTTTTCTTGGTATTCCGTCACGGTCACAGAAGAATGGTTCTTCCGTTTCAAGGTCATAGTAACGTGCCCAGAACAATGGAGCATTAGGTCTGTCAACAAGACGAATGTCATATCTTCCATCTTCACGTTGATAGCGTTCTATAGCCTTGTCCTTAATCGCATGAGCCATTAACCATTCAACAGCACCACGGATGGAAGCCTTCACCTCATCCGAAGGATTTGGAATACTCTTCAACAGAAGAATAATATCTACCGTTTCACCATGTCCTGTTAGACTTGCAAGTTCAAAGGCACGAGCCGAAGCTGGGACAAGTGTCACCTCATCATGCTGCTGACACCACACCGTCAGTCGTCCGTTCTTACGCACCTGACACTTGAGAATACAATCCACGCCCTTATTAAAAGCTGCCATTGCACATTTCCTCAACGACTTACTGATGTGTAAAGGCGCATACATATCCTTATTCTCTGCCACATCACGAAGCATGAGCATAACACTCACCATGGCATTATCATTAAACGTAATCCTTGATGCATACTTCACATCCTTCCTTGCTGGATAGAACTGAGGCCATCCACCATTGGCATACTGCATATCCAACAGATAATGTAATCCACGAATGAAAGCATCACGATAACGCTTATCGTGTGTCTCCGCATACACCTTTGCAAGCACCTTCATCTCTGACGTTGTAGCTCCATTGTCTATGGTAGAACCGATACCAGTCTTCATACACTTGCTCATGTATGCGAGGTCAGCCCCTTTCTGCCAATCCTGATTCTTTACCCATCCTCCTGACGGCATCTGGTACTTGACAATAGAATCAGCAAGTGCAGTATTCTGAGCATCTATGGATAAAGAAGAAGCAAAGAAAATACAAAAGAATCCAAGTTTATACATATCATTAAATGTCAAATCTCAAATGTTAACTTTATTTCTCATTGGAGTTAACAGAAGTTAATGCGAGTTAATGGGAGTTAACTTAAATTGAATAGAATTCACACAAATCCTTTCTTTGCCCACTTCATACTGCGCCATCGCCATATAAAGATGACGCCACGGATGTTCTCATCAAGGATAAAGGCAATCCACATACCTAAAAGTCCCCATCCAAGGGCAAGACCGAAGACATAGCCACATAGAACGCCTGCCGTCCATTGAACACATATTCCCACATAGAATGGGAAGAACACATCGCCTGTGGCACGCAATACGTTTGTTGCATAGATATTGATAGTACGTCCAAACTCACGACCCACATTGACCACAAGCATACCACATCCAAGAGCAATAATCTCAGGATTGTCCGTAAGAACATTGAATATGCTGTGACCCAATACGGCACATAGTACGGACAAAGCCATGGTGACATAGATAGATACCCTCATGACATACTTGCCAAGCACATACGCACGACGAGGCTTACCCTCTCCTACTATCTGACCAATACTGATAGAACCTGCCTGAGCCATACATATACAGAAGATGTACACAAACATCACTATGTTGTTGATGTATGTGAATGTCGTCAGTTCAAGATTTCCTATCCTGTTGATGAAGTATGTAATGATGACCTGCTGGGCACAATACGACATATTCTCTCCTGCCGAAGGTACACCTATCTTGAGAAGACGACGTACCTCCACCCATGGGAAAGGTGTAAACTCAGACAATGGGAAACGACGTATGTGTTTAGTAAACAATATCACGAACAGCATCACCATTGATGAGAATCGTGATACGACCGTTGATATAGCAGCACCTTCCACTCCGAGAGCAGGCATACCGAAGTGCCCAAAGATAAGAGAATAATTGCCAATGATATTGATGATATTCACAATAAACACCACTGTCATAGGATATATCGCCTTCTTGTCAGCACGCAAAGATGCTGATATGGTCATGTGCAAAGCCTGAAAGAACACGAACATACCCACAATCTCCATATATGGAAGTCCATACT
>JAGCWG010000606.1 GCA_017961965.1 Bacteroidaceae bacterium
CACGTTTCTATGTGCGATACTATTCAGTGTGCAAACCCCATTATTAATCTGCTTACTAACCGCATTAATAATGTGGTTGCCTATCGCATTAATAATGGAGTTACCATGCCCATTAGTAATGGGGGGAGGACTGTTATTATAAACGATTCTCGCCCGACAATAATCGAATTGTTGGGCGAGAATAATTCTCTTCTGCTAATTTGTTTTAACTATAATTTAGACAAAAATTTCAATAAAATAGCGAATGCAGTTATACCACCAGCAGCTTTTAAATATGTTTTTGGTTCTTTGCCTGCCGCTGTGTCTAATGGGTTCCCTGAGTTATAGCCAGTCGTTGTTAATGGCTTATCGTTATAATCAGTTGGATAATTGTTGTAATTTGAATTTCCCATATTAATATGTTTAATTTGTGAATAATTTTTGCAAAAGTAAGTACAATCTTCTTAATACGATAAAAAAAAACGTGTTATAGAACATAAATTTTAATTTGATGTATATCATTTGTGTACTTTTTTGTGTTCGATTTTGTCCTCCTATGGCAATGTGGAGCGACTTGGGATTGGCTCTTGAAATGAATGTTGTTGTTTTCCATACTTAATATGGTTATCCTTTCAGAAACTTTTCCTAATTTTGCGGAAAAATTCCACCTGTATGGTTGTGGATGTGAAGCCTGAAAGGCTGGTAAGATTATAGACAGGGTGTGAAGCGTAGCGGAACCCCTGTTTATTGATGTCTTATCATCTTAAGAACCCTGAAAGGGTGACAGAAAAAAAGCTTTGTTAGTGTCTTTCTTCTGTCACTCCTTTGGAGTTATAGAAATGAGGATTGCATTATTTAACAGGGGTTCCGCTACGCTTCACACCCTGCCTGTGCTCTTTCAGCCCTTCAGGCTTTTAACAGAAGCTTCCAATCGTACAGCTTGGCAAATTAAGTATAGGTACATGGTTATTTCTGAAATCACACGGGAGATTAAGACCGAGGCACAGCGTCTCGGCTTTTCGGCTTGTGGCATAGCCAAGGCAGAACCTGTGGAGGCAGAGGTGGCTGACAACTATCGCAAGTGGATTGACGAGGGTAAGAATGCGGACATGGCTTATCTTCAGAACAACCTTGAGAAGAGACTTAACCCTCTGTTGCTTATGCCAGAGGCAAGGAGTATCATATCCCTTGCCCTCAACTATTACCCTGAACGCAAGCTCGGTGATGACCAGTATCAGTTTGCGTACTATGCCTATGGACAAGACTACCATGATGTAATTAAGTCAAAGCTCTTCCAACTGTCTTCAAGCATACAGGAGATGGCAGGTACATCAGTTGTCACCAAACCATGTGTAGATACCGTACCGATGCTCGACCGCTATTGGGCATGGAAGGCGGGACTCGGATGGATTGGCAAGAACACCAACCTCATCATCCCTCATTCTGGTTCGTTTTTCTTTCTTGCCGAACTCATCGTTGACATAGAACTTGAATATGACGCGCCTATGCCGTCACATTGCGGTACGTGTACAAGATGTATTGATGCCTGTCCTACTCATGCACTTGAGACACCTTATACTATAAATGCCAATCGCTGTCTCAGTTACCTCACCATCGAGCATCGTGGCGACATTGACCAGCACATAACTCATGACTCAGAACTCACAACCCTTCCTTACGTCTATGGCTGTGACCGTTGTCAGCTTGCCTGTCCTCATAACCGCTTTGCACAGCCTACAAGCGTCAAGGAGTTCACGCCTACCGAGGCATTCCTCAGCATGCGTCCTTCCGACTGGAAGAGTCTCACCGTGGAACAGTACCGCACCCTCTTCAAGGGTTCAGCCGTCAAGCGTGCCAAGTACGAAGGACTCATCCGCAACATCTCTTTGGTAAAGGATGATGATTGAAATAAACGAGAGTGTATCTTCAGCAGCTTAATGCTTTAGATACACTCTCTATGTTTATTTTATGAGAAAATGTTATGTTCTATTTGCGCTCACGAATTCTGGCTTTATTTCTGATTCGGGCATATTGACTATCGTCGAATAATACTGTGTAGTCAGCAGTGAAGTTCTCTACGGCTACTACGGTAATAACGCCATCCTCTTCGAATGCTGTCTGCTGCTCATGTCCATGATAGTATTGCTCTGATGATGGAACATAATCAGGATCGTACTGGATGAAAAGCAGTTTTTTGTCCTTGAAGAAATAGCTTGAGTAGATATTTCCGTACCATGGTTGTTCTGGATCTGGTACGTCTGTATGTACTGGATCGCCAAATGTCTTCTTTGCTGTTGTCACCAGTTTGTCGTAATCATCCTTAGTAAGTGTAGGATCCTGATAGTATGCACATCCGCCCTTTCCTGCATAGCTACATTTGTCGATAATCATAGCTTTGAATGACTTACCGCTTATGTAAGGCATGAAGCTTGGGAACAGATTGTCATTTTGTGTGGCATTTTGAACCGTGTGTGATTTGATGCTTAATGGTGCCACTATTTCTGCCTTCAGTGTATATTCTTCGTCGTAGTTGAAGTTTGAACCTCCACAATTACATGGTGACTTGGCAATCTTGAATGTGTACATGTCGCCAGATACTGTGACTGTAACTTCGGCTTCTTCGCTCCATATTCCGGTGTATCCTGTTTCGTTACCTTCAATCATGTAATTGAATGGTACATTTGTGTATTTGGAAACAGACTTGTCGTAGTTGTTGATAGTAAGAGTCAACATCTCCATATTGAAGTTTTCTGGATCCCTATCCGCCTTGTATATGCACAATGTGAGAATGCTGTCATTAATGCTGACTCCGTCTGTAAGACCTGCGGATATTTCGTCAAGATAGAATGTGACATCGTCGCCCGTACTGTTGAGAACTGAAATTGTACCGCTACCCTTGGTGTCTGTTGTTGATTCAAATTCAAAGTTGACAACAAGATCGTCATTTGCGATTTCGATGCTCTTGCTGAGAGTCTTTCCTTCGGCATTCCTTGCGTATATTTTTGCTTTGCCCTTATAGTTGAATGGTGCTACGATGTTGTATTTTCCGAAGATATCGGAAATGACCTTTTCTGTGTACTGGTTATCGTACTCTATATATACGCTTACAATCTTGTTGTTTGAGCTCTTGTTTGTAGCTTTACCGCTGATTGTGCGCATTGCAGGGAGAGTAATCGTCAGTTCCTTGACTGTACCTGCTTCAAGTGGATCTACGGTCTCTTTCACCTGAGGTGAATAATTGCCGTAGGCTTCAGGATGTACAGTCACGGTCATTTGTGTTGATGAAGGTACATAGCAAGTAGCTGTTCCGTCAGTCTTTGTGCATAGTGTCCTTTGTCCGTCAACATCCACGGTCACGTAAGGCAGAACCTTTCCCTTTGTGTCTTTTACTGTCACCTTAAGTTCTGCTCGTGAGTAAGGATAATCAAGGTTCCACCATGAGAAATGCTTGACTTTTCCTATATACACATCGCCTTGGAGAGTTGCCTCACCTTCTTCTTCCCAGAGTCCTGTTGTCTCGTTGAAGCTCCATAATGGAATGATAGCTGGCGTGTTGCCTGCAAGAGTCGTAGGGATTGAGAATGTCACAGTAGCTTCGTCACCGTCGGCAAGCTGCAGCTTTTCTCCATTTTTGCCTGTAAGTTCTACTTTGACCATACCGTATGACACGAGCTGTGCCTCGCTTCCGTCTAAACGTACAGCAGCAAGGTCGCCTCCAGGCATTGATGCTGAGAAGTCCTTAGAGTCAGGATCAAGATAGACCATGTTTGCATTTACTTGTCCTGTGTATGTCTCTCCTGTGGATGCGTTCTTGTATCCGGCAGGCAACTCTACTTTCATGGCTGTGCCAGAACCTGCCTGGTCATACACATTCATGGTAGCTGTTGTACCTGAACTGAATGTCTGGCTTGTTGTACTGCCGCTTTGCTCGCTTATCATTACTATGTCAAGAAATTCACCGTCGGCATCAGTAGTTGTACGTACGATGTCGATGTATCCTGTCTTGGTAATCTTCAGTACGGCACGTCCTTTTACCATATTCACCTTGTCGAAACTGAAGACACCGTTTGCATCGGTTGTGGTTGTCTGAGTTCCGTTTGTGACAGTGGCATCTTTCAAAACGCCTCCGTTGCTGCTGTGAACCACTCCTGTCAAGCTTGCTCTGGTAAATGTTCCGTCATCTACTTTGCCGTTGACGACTTCTGCTCCTCCGCCGTCACTGTCTTTGTCGCTACAAGCGATAAAACTGAGGGAAGAAAAAAACGCTAATACTCCCAATAGAAATCCTGTTTTTTTCATAACTGTAAAGTTTTTAATGTTAGTGTTAATATTTTCTTTCGAATAGTTTATGTGTACCCCTATTGTGTTGAAGTTACTTCTCTTTTCAGAGAAAATATAATATTATGTTGTGGAAAATGCGTTATCCTGATTGTTGTTTGTAAAATGGTTAGTTTGATTTTTTATCCGAATAATCTCGCTGGG
>JAGCWG010000607.1 GCA_017961965.1 Bacteroidaceae bacterium
ATATATCATCATACTTTTCATTGCCTTTGCCATTGCCTCTCCGATAGCATGGATACTTGGCAACGAATGGCTCCATAGCTTTGAAGAACGTACCGTTATATATTGGTGGCTCTTCCCTCTTGCTTTTATGATTATCGCTCTCGTACTTACCGCTACGATAGTTATTCAGAGCTGGAGAGTTGCGAACGAGAATCCTGTGGGTAATCTGAAGGAAGGGTGATGCCCCAGGCCCAAAAAGAAAGCCCCCATCCCCGGAATGGGGGTGGGGACTTTCGCTTGGTAGTTGTTTAGGTTTTTGTGTTCTTATTAACGATGGCACATACACAGGAGTCACTCCATACATTTTCAGCTGTCTCTATCATGTCTATGATAGTGAAGATAGGAAGGATGATTCCCATGATACCTACTGGTGCGCCAATGCCAGCCATAAGGGAAAGGGTCAGGAAGTAGCAACCCATAGGTACGCCTGCATTACCTATTGCAGATATGACCGCTATAAGCAGCCACAGAAGCATGGTAGGAAGGTCGAGTGTTGTTCCTCCATTCTGCATCACAAAGAGGGAGGTGACGAGTATAAAGGCAGCACATCCATTCATATTGATAGTGGTACAGATAGGAAGTACGAAACGTGCCACCTGAGGCTTGACATTCAGTCGTTCCTCAGCCGACTGCATGGTTACAGGAAGCGTTGCCGCAGAACTCTTGGTAAAGAGAGCCATAAGAACGGCAGGCGACATTGCCTTGAGCACCTTGAGTGGATTAAGTCTGTTAGCTATAAGGAACAAAGGCAACACAATGAAGAATTGTATGAGGTTACCTCCAAGTATTACGGCTACATACTTACCCAATGAGCCAACTATGACTCCTGCCTCTACTTGTGCTGATAGTTGTGCGGCAAATGCTACAATACCAAGTGGCAATGCCCAGATAAGTGCCTTGATGAGTGCGAACAGCAGTTCCTGCAAGCCAAAGATTACTTTAGTGAGTGCGTGTATGTTCTCACTCTTAGGAATGAAAGCCAACGTAAGTCCTATGGCAGCAGCAACAAGAAGAATGCTGAGTACATTACCCTTGGCAAACGGTTCGATGACATTGTTAGGTATTACTCCGAGTATATGGTCATAATACGTTATCGTTCCAAGATTATCAGGCACATCCACCTGACCACTTGTGATGGTTTCAACAGGTAGATTATCTGGGCGAATGGCAATGTAAAGGATAAGTCCTACCATTGCGGCTGCAACAGTTGTAAGTAGTGTCCATGTTAGTGTGCGGAGGAATATCTTGCCTGTTTCTTTCTGGTCACCCAATGATGCGAGAGTCGTGATGACTGCCAAAGCTATAGTTGGTACTGCTACGAACTGGAACAGTCTTGTGTATGCTGATGCAAGAAATAGGAACAAACCATTCAACCAGTCAATATTCAACCATCCCAATAGTCCACCTACAACAAGAGCGGCGACCCATATTATGAGTTGACGCCCCTGAAATGATTTTTTGTTTTCTGTTGTTTTATCCATAATCATTATAAATATAAAAGAGCGAGCCTAAGAAGGCTCGCATGAGGAATTAGTTATTTATTTGCCAATAGTTTTATCTGTTGCTTAACATCTCTTTCCTCCAACTGAAGGAATCCCTGTTCGTGGTTATACTGCTGTCCATCGTTAAGAACCCACTCAAGGAACTGGTCAATGTCTGTGTCAAGATTTGCATAAGTAAAGCCAATATGCTCAACAGGGATGGCATCAAAATGATGATGCTCAAGAATATCAAGAGTAGCATCAAGATTGTTGAGAGCCTCGCCCTGCTCCTTCTTTACATTGAGAGGCAATACAGAGATGTTGCTGCGAATATTGCGCGAATTAAGGTCATAGAGGAATGTGAGTGAAGAGAAAGTAACTGATGCAGGTTCTTCCTCAATAGCGTTAAGAAGATAATAGTCATCGCCTGCTACCTTGTTGCCCTTAACGTCATCCTTTGTACGTCCGAAATAAGCAGCGAGGGCTGGTGTCCAGCTTGTGCTGTGGCTACCTGTGAACACTGTAAGTTTGTCTGCCAACTTCTCCTTTTTGCTCTTGTATCCATCAATCTCGTCGTCATCGAATTCCTCATCTACGAAGAAGAGACGCTTCAAGTCCTTTGCAGACCATGTCTTGCGCTCGATGTCTGCCTTCAATGGATTAGCAGAAGAAGTGACTGGAAGCAACGCATAACGTCCAACGAAAGTAACGTCAGTACCTTCAGCCTGAACATTTGTAAGCACGAGGTCTGCATCCTTAGCCTTACCAGATACAATCTGAATCTGTACGTTTGGACGAACAGCCTTGTATGCTTCTACCCATTTCTCAACCAACGCACGACCTGCCTTGTTAGTCTTTACTGTGATAACTCCGTCGTTCTGTGCTGTGAATGCTGAAGCAACTACCGTGCTCAATGCAAATGCTATAGTGAATAATACTTTCTTCATAATTGTCATGTTTTATTTTCTGCTGCAAAGGTACGGACTATTCTGCACATACGAAATCACTAATGTGGGGTATTCTTATACCATGAATATGGTAGAGCAAGCCTCCCAGCCCCCCAAGGGGGAGAGGGTAATTAACAATTAATAATTAACAATTAACATTTGCTATCCAGAACAGATGGCATAGCTACAATTAACTTTGAATTTTGAATTATTAATTTTTAATTAAATTACAGTCCCACACTCACATTCACATAGACATTACGACCTTTTTGTGGAATGTTACACCAGTCGGAATAAGTAGAATAACGACGGTCAAAGAGGTTCTCCACTCCAGCACGGAGAGAAAGCGAAGACTTACGGACAGAAAGAGTGTATTGAGCGTTGAGGTTAACGATAGTATAAGCCGCAGTCTCCGTCTCTCCATACTTTGGAGCATAATCTACTTGTCGTGAATTGCCTTTCATCTCAACCCTTGTCTGCAACTTGTCCCATAATGTGAAGTCAAGGCTTGAAGCGTATGCAAATGGTGAAATGAGTGGCAATGGGTCTTTGTCTGCATCACGTCCGACGGCATAGCTTGCCTTGCCGTACCATGAGAGCCAAGGAAGAACCTTCCATTGAGCAGAGAGTGAAGTGTTCACTATTGTTGCATGGTCAATGTTGCCATACACCTTTACACCTTCGGCGCCAACTGTCATGGCACTCAGACGATTCTCAAACTGACCGATGATGTAGTTGTAGAAGAAGAAAGCATTGGCATCAAGGTTGAGGGTGAAGCTTGTTGACGGATGCCAGTCAATGTTGCCATTCACCTCAATGGCACTCTCGTTCTTCAATCGTGGATTGCCTATATAGTCATACTGGTCGAACGTGTTGTTGAGATAATAGCCGTATGCCTCTGTGACGGTAGGAGCACGACTACCCCATCCTGCACCAATGTTGAATGTGTAATGGTTGATGGCTTTCTGATAACTGGCTGCAACCCTACCAATGGTCTGGTAATAGCTGTCCTTCATTCCCGGAAAGAATACACGGATAGCATGATAGCCCTCCTCGCTGTTCAGCTTCTGCCATTGCTGTGCTATCTTGGCAGTAAACTTCAACGTCTGTGAATGAGGAAGTGACAGCGCATCGCTCAAGGCAACACCTGTGTTCAACGTACCTACATCTGGCCATGTGAGCATGTACATAGGAGCTGCTCCTCCAGGATACATGGTCATGTCGGCAAACAGACGGTTGTAGTAGAGGTCATAGTTGAACTGTATATCGTGAATACCCTTTGATGCTGAAATCAGACTGTACAATCCGCTTGTCCAACTTTTGCCAGGCATATCCATGTGTATCTCTACGTCAGGACGTGTAGTGTCGTCCATGATGTGGGTGATATGATTGTAATAAACCTTTGTCTCCCATGAGTTGAGAACTGGATGCTGAAACAGTCGCTTGTACGAGAGAGAGGTGATGAAAGCCTCTGCCTTGCTTACGTCCATGTTGAGTGCAGGATAGCCCACATCAGATGCACGGTCATAGATGAATGTTCCTTCTATTATATTGTTCTCCGAAAGACGAGTGCCAAGATTGGCAAAGGCATTCAACTTACTGAACTGGGAGAAGTCAACCTCCCTTCCTCCACCTTCTTTATAGTTGTCTGCGTGACGGTAGAATGCACCTCCATTGATATAGAATTTATCAGATGAATATGCAGCATCAGCACCATATACCTGTAAGTGTCCGTTGGCCTCATAGCCAGCTGAAGCATTGCCAGAGAAACGGTCGGCATCGAATCCTACCTTCCTTAGGCGGAGGTCAAGGCTACCACCTATGTTACCTGTTGATTGAGGATTGCCGCTCAATCCTGAGTTAAGGCTTATGCTCTGGAGATTACCACTCTCCACGTGCGAAGTAACAGGGTCCATCTTATCTGTACAAGCATAGAATATCTTCATGCCGTCGATGGTTGTGGAGACACGCTCAGTAGCCATGTTATTCACTACTGGTTCCCAAGCATACGAGCCACGACGCACAAGGTTCACGTGCGACAACTCTCCTATGTGCTCGTCGATGCTTGCCACCTGCCCCTTGATGGACCTCTTACGCCCCTCTGTACGACCAGACACGACCACCACCTCGTCAATAGCATGAGTCTGGTTAGCAATCGTGTCTGCAGGTAGATATGATAATAATGGTATTAATAGCAAGTTTGTCATAAGCGTTTAAGTGTAAACTTGTCACATACTACAACGTTACGTCCCAATAAAGTGAGCTAAGACCATCCTTGAGGTCATCGCCACCGCCTACCACGTTGCCGTTTGCATCCTTTACCGTGAGGTGTATGCGCCACAAGCCCGTCATAGTGAGATTTATGATTCCCTTGTATGAACCATCTGGCTGACGTGTGAGCTTCACATTATCAGGTGATGTATGGTTTCCCATATCTGGCATACGTGGGTCAATCTCTACAGTGAATGTTTCTGCAGCAAGTGAGTAAGGAGTTGTTGCAGGAGTATTCTTCTTTGAGATGTATGCACTAATCTCGTTAGTGCCTGTTGCGAAGTCGATAGGATTTACGAGGCTGAGATAGTAAGTGTCGCTACCGACCTTGAAACTCTTGATCCATTCCTGACCCTGTGGAAGTGCATCTACAGTAATGTCCTTGCTCTTTATACCACCTTCGCTGCCAAGTACACTTATGTCGTATGATATTGTCCATGAACCATTCTCGCTTGAATCCATGAGGTAAGAAACCCATCCGTGCTTAAGAGCGAGAGGTAAGTTTTCCAACTGACTTACAACGCCACCCACTGGTGTACTGTGGCTCATGTTCATCTTAGTCATGAACATAAGTGGAGTGATGTTACTTATCTCATAGTTCTTTACATAGTTACCAGTAGATTTCTTAGTAACAACGAAATAGACATCGTTATAACCCTTATGAAATGTACCAGTCTTAGTGTATGCAAACACATTATACTTGTTATCTATCGTTGTAGAGAGTTCTGGTACAATCTTTACTGTCTGAAGGAACTTATACACCTGTAATGCCTCCTCTGCAGAACAGCAGTCAATATCTGCCCTCAAATCTATACCATCAATCTCTATTTTTCCGTTCTCATCATCGTTGCTATTACAAGAGACGAGACCGAATGTTGCTACAAACATGAACAAGCTTACGATAAGGCGAACAATCTTTTCAATCGAAGCATTCAAAATGCTTACCTCATTAAACAATAATACTTTTTCCATAACTAAGTAATTTTAAGTTTATACTGTTTTTTACTCCCTTTTTGATTTCGAGTGCAAAGGTACGGCGTTTATCTCTCGTACGAAATCCCCTTTGTGGGGTATTCTTATACCATGTTTATGTGGTTTAGTCTCTCTCATAGCCATCATTCACTTTTATGAATGGAGTGTTACACTATTAGTTCACAGGTATAAGCAACAAGTTGTAAATGACGGAACACAATTATTTCGGTGGTATAGTAATAATACATAACGAACGAGTCAACACAATGCTGGCTCGTTCGTTTCATTAATAATGTAGAGAGTTGAACGTAAATAGTCTAAACTCTTTAAAACAGTTCTGACTTCTTACTTCAGTTTGTCAATAATCTTCTGGAAGTTGTTTGAGAGGAACTCAGACGCTGTCATCTTCACACCGCCTACGGTTACCTGACG
>JAGCWG010000608.1 GCA_017961965.1 Bacteroidaceae bacterium
CACCATCAGAAATCAGATACTTAACTCCCACCACTGTTGACGTTAAGAAAAAGAAGTATTGCCGTTTCAAGAAGAGCGGCATCAAGTACATCGACTACAAGGATCCTGAGTTCCTTAAGAAGTTCCTCAACGAGCAGGGTAAGATTCTCCCACGCCGTATCACAGGTACTTCACTCAAGTATCAGCGTCGTGTAGCACAGGCAGTGAAGCGTGCTCGTCACCTTGCACTCCTTCCATTCGTAACAGACTTGTTGAAATAATTAAAAGGAGGTAAGATATATGAAAATCATTCTTAAGAAAGACGTCATTGGCTTAGGCTATAAGGACGAAGTCCTCACAGTAAAGGACGGTTATGGTCGCAACTATCTTCTTCCACAGGGCTTTGCTGTTCTCGCTACAGAGAAGGCACTCAAGGCACTTGCTGAGGAGCTCAAGCAGCGCGCTCACAAGATTGCTAAGCTCAAGGCAGACGCTGAGGCTCAGGCTGCTAAGTTCGAGGGTGTATCTCTCACTATCACAGCTAAGGTTTCAGAAGGCAAGAACATCTACGGTTCAGTTGGTCCTAAGGAAGTTGTTGCTGCACTCGCAGAGAAGGGCATCGAGGTTGATCCTAAGCTCGTTTCTATGAAGGCTGCAAAGGCTCTCGGTAACTACGAGGCTGTAGCACGTTTCCACCGCGAGGTTGCTGTTACTATCCCAGTAGCAGTAGTAAGCGAAGGTGGCGAAGCTGTTGCTGAAGCACCAGTAGAGGCTCCAGCTGCTGCACCAGCAGAGGAAGTTGCTGAATAATCAAGCACATTCTTGAACAAAGAATAAAAACTAAGGCTGACATCCACACGGATGCCGGCCTTTTTCTTATTCCCCCATTCCTCAACTTAGCAAAGCGGTCTCACTGACAGCAGGGAAGTAACGGGGTGTCCATAAGGACAGAGGGGGATTGTTATTTCTAATAAGATGATACGAGCCAAAGACGGCTCGTAATATTGATGACAGACGCGAGCCAAAGACGACACGCACGCAAAAGATGACTCGCGGGATGAGATTGGCTCCCTTGGTAACTACTCCCCGTCCTGAAAGGAAGGGGTCGGGGGAAGGTCACTTTATGGTTTCAGTACCTTCACCTTGCCCATCTTGCGATTGCGAGGAGTGACCTTATAGTCAGTTACCTTGCCGTTCTTCCATGAGAGAGATACTTCGTAGCCACCACGCACAAGGACACCGCTGATGCTGCCTTGTGCCTTCCATGCCTCTGGGAGGGCAGGAAGTAGTTCGATGGTAGTCACACCCTTGGTATCAACACTTGACTGAACAAGCATCTCGGTAACGCCTGCAGTACCGCCGAAGTTGCCGTCAATCTGGAACGGATTGTGTGAGTCAAAGAGGTTTGGATATGTTCCACCACCCTTACGTTTGTCTGCACCTTTGTAGTTGTCTGGGTGAACGAATGAGAGAAGTGTGCGGTACATCTTATACGCTGCCTCACCCTCGTGGAGACGTGCCTGAAGATTCACTCTCCATCCTGTACTCCAACCCGTAGTCTTGTCACCCTTTATCTCAAGCGTGCGCTTGCAAGCCTTGGCAAGTTCAGGTGTCTCCTTGACGGAGATATGATGTCCTGGGAAGAGTCCGAAGAGATGTGACTGATTACGGTGACGTGGGTATTCGTCCTCCCAGTCGTTGTACCACTCCTGAAGGTTGCCCTTCTTACCTATGCGGTAAGGGAGAAGCGAGTTGATAGCAGAGTTGAGCTGTGCAATATAACGCTTATCCTCACCAAGCACGATGGCAGCGTCACGAGTATCGAGGAGACATTCCTTTATCATGGCAATGTCGGCAAAGCCTCCGTACACGGTACGTCCGTGGTAGCCAGAGCCAGAGATGTAGATATTCTCAGGCGAAGTGGCAGGAGAAGTAAGGAGATGGCCGTCCTTCTCTATGAGCCAGCCAAGACAGAAGTCGGCAGCACCCTTGAGTGTAGGATAGACCTCACGGAGATATTCCTTGTCAAGGGTGAAGAGATACTGCTCCCAGAGGTGAGTGCTCACCCATGCGCCACCCATGTTCCAGTTTGCCCAGTTAGGATCGCCACAATGTTCACCCACAGGACAGGTCATTCCCCAGATGTCTGTATTGTGTGCAAGACACCAGCCTTGCTGTACACCATAGTAAGCCTTGGCTGTCTGTTCACCTGTAACAGGCAACTTCTTGATAAAGCCCACAAGAGCACGATTCATCTCTGGAAGATTGCAGATAAGAGCTGGCCAGTAGTTTTCCTCAAGATTGATGTTTGAGGTGTAGTTGCATGACCAAGGCGGAAGAATACTCTCGTTCCAGAGTCCTTGCAAGTTGGCAGGAACACCCTCGGTACGTGATGATGATATGAGGAGATAACGTCCATACTGCACATATAGCTCCTCAAGGTCTGGGTTCTTCTGATTCTCGGTAGTGAACTTGAACAGCTGTTCGTCCGTAGGCATCTTGGCGATAGCCTCATCCGTCGTTCCGAAGTCAATATTGAAACGTGAGAACAGAGGCTTGTAGTCGTCCTCATGACGCTTTACGAGTTCGTCGTATGTCTTTGTCTTGGCAGCATCTATACGGTCACGCACCAGCTTCTTGTAGTCCCTACCCTCACGTACAGGGTCCTTGTCGTTGCCATTGAAGCTTGTCACGTTTGATATGATGACGAGAGCCTCGGTACAGTTCGCGAGAGAAAGCGTACCTGTATTGTCATCAGTATTCACTTCGCCATCCTTGTTTATGATACGAATGATAGTGCGGAAATGAATGCCACGGTTTGAGTCGTAAAGATGCTTCTCAGCAAAGTCTGTATAACCGGGAAGGTTATGATAAGCAGCATAACCATCAATTGACATCTCGTGACCGTGCACAGCAATCACGTGTGGCAACTGACAATTATATGAAAACACACGATTGATGCGTTCATCACCCTCTGCCTTCAAGCGAAGAACGATGACAGAGTCAGGAGCAGAGGCAAAGTAATCACGAGTTATCGTTCCCTTGCCTGACTTATACACTACCTGAGCATGAGCATTAGAGATGTCGAGAGTACGCAAATAGTCCTTAGCTGTTTCCTTTTGTGAAGAAGCAATCCTGAGACATCCCAGAGGCTGGTAACTCTCGCTGTAGTGTCCCTGTACCTTGCGCTGAAGCTCATCGGCACGACGGTAGTCTCCCGTATCAAGAGCCTCACGAATAAGCGGAATGGTCTTGTACGCCTCAGGTGCATACACCTTGGTATCAGGCTCGCCCGTCCACAGAGTGATGTCATTGAGCGAAAGCTTGTCTTCATCCACTCCACCATATATCATGGCACCGAGATTACCG
>JAGCWG010000059.1 GCA_017961965.1 Bacteroidaceae bacterium
ACAGAGGAGATAAAGGGTATCAACGTACATAAGTATGGTGCCCACATCTTTCATACGAGCAATAAGAAGGTATGGGATTTCGTGAACTCATTTGTTGAGTTCAATCGTTATACCAACTGTCCTGTGGCAAACTACAAGGGTGAGTTGTTCAACTTGCCATTCAATATGAATACCTTCTACCAGATGTGGGGAGTCAAGACTCCTGCCGAGGCAGAGGCAAAGATTGCCGAGCAGAAGGCAGAGGCGGTCAAGGCTCTTGGTGGACGTGAACCACAGAACCTTGAGGAGCAGGCACTCACACTTGTGGGAAAGGACATATTCGAGAAGCTTATCAAGAACTATACGGAGAAGCAGTGGGGACGCAAGTGTACGGAACTTCCTGCATTCATCATCAAGCGTCTCCCTGTCCGTCTAATTTTTGACAATAACTACTTCAACGATAAGTATCAGGGCATCCCAGAAGGTGGATATACCAAGCTTGTTGAGGCTATGATAGGCGATTGTGAGGTACGTCTCTCAACTGATTACTTTGAGCACAAGGCAGAACTTGATGCTCTTGCCGACAAAGTAATATATACAGGTGAGATTGACCGTTACTATGATTACAGGTACGGACATCTCCAGTATCGTACCGTATCATTCGAGACGGAATTGCTCGAAGGTGTGAGCAACTATCAAGGTAATGCAGTAGTCAATTATACAGATGCAGATACTCCGTTTACACGAATCATAGAGCATAAGCATTTTGAATTTGGTAATCAGCCTGACACCGTCATTTCCAAGGAGTTCAGCAAGGAGTGGCAACCGGGTGACGAACCATACTATCCGGTAAACGATGACCGTAACTCTGAACTGTATGCTAAGTACAAGACACTTGCCGATGCCGAGAAGAACGTCATCTTCGGCGGCCGTCTTGCCGAGTACAAGTATTACGACATGCACAAGGTTATCGAGAGTGCAATGGATATGATTCGTAATTTGTAGTGCTTATAAATATTTTGTATCAATATTTTAATTTGTATAAAAATATCACGTAAGATAATAAGTAGATTATAAATATTGCATATATAAGTGTTCTATCTGATAAGCAAAAATCTTATGTGAGAATACTTTCAATTGTATATCTATAAGGAAATGTTTTATCATGTCACTGATTATTTGGTGTAGGCAAAATAAAAATATATGGAAGAAAAAAACATTAAAATTAACCTTTCTGAGGTGTGGGCAATAGTTAAGTCAAAGAAAAAAACATATTACAAAATATGGCTTGTAACATTTGTCCTTTCCTGTATATGGATATTTCCACAGCCACGATACTACACGGCAGAAGTAAGTCTTGCACCAGAAACAGCGCACGAAGGAGCTGGTGGATTAGCAGGTATTGCTTCTTCTTTCGGGTTGAATCTTGGTGGAGCTGGAGTCGATGCTTTGTACCCAGCCCTTTATCCTGAACTTATTACATCAAATGAGTTTATAGTTGGTCTTTTACCAATACAAATAACAACTCATCCAAAAGATAAGAGTGAACAGTCAATCACAACAGACTATTACACATACATAAGAGACTATCAAAAGGAAAACTACCTTCTGTATCCATTTATACTTGCCAAAAAAGGCATAAAAAAGTTTTTCGGTAAAGAAAAAAACACGGATATAAAAGCCACAGATGTAAGCTATTTCTGTCCTTCAGAAAGTGACACAGAACTTTTGGAAAGTATCTCAGACCTTATTTCTTGTTCTTTTGACAGGCAGACAGAAGTTGTGACAATAACAGTTACGGATCAGGATGCATTTGTATGTGCAACTATGGCAGATAGCGTTAGACAACACATACAGGACTTTATTATCAAGTATCGTACCAAGAAAGCTCGTATAGATGTGGAACACTACGAGACTCTTGTAGATAGTGCCAAGAAGAATTATCTCAAGGCTGTGGAAAGGTATGCAAAATTTAGTGACTCACACTTGAATACGGTTCTGCAGGCAAGTACTTCACAGCGGGATATACTCGAAGGAGAAATGCAATTGCGTTACAGCACATACCAGACACTTGCAACTCAGTTGGAGGTTACCAAGACAAAACTTCAGGAACAGACACCGGCATTTACGGTTCTGAAACCATCCGTAGTTCCTGTAAAGCCAGCAGGACCAAAAAGAATGCGTTTCGTATTTGGAATGATGTTCTTTGTCTCATTTATCGCAACCGCATGGTTTACGCGTAGAGAATTGAAAAAACTTATAGTGTAGCAAATATAAAGAAAAAGATTAGAATATACTATATAGTGCAACATGCAGATGAAACTATCTAACAGCAGGAAAATACTTTTGGAAAATGCATTCGCGCTTACAGCTTTGAATGCACTCAACTTGTTGTTACCTCTAATCACGAGTCCTTATCTGCTAAAGACAGTCGGAGATGCTAAATATGGAATCTATTCTATTGTATATGCCATGATACAATTTGTATTATTGGTCGGACAATTTGGATTCAAGTATACCACTACAAAAGAAATTGCCCAGAACAGAGACAACCTTCCTCTTGTATCAAGCATATTTCATTCCACGATAGTAGCACGATTTGTACTTACAACAATTGCTTCTATCTGCTGTTATGCACTCATGCTTATTTTTTATCCTAAATATATACTTCTGTACCTTTTCGGACTTGGAATAGTATACGGCGACATACTGAATCCAGTATGGTTGTTCCAGGGAATGGAAAAGATGCGCTACATGACAATCGTGAACAGCATCACAAAGATACTCTTCACTGTACTCATCTTCACTTATATAAAGGAAGAGTCAGATTACATATACATCCTTGTTTTCAATAGTGCTGGATTTGTCACAAGTGGAATCATAAGTTTGTTTATAGCTATATTCATGTTCCACATCCAATGGCAGAGAATTACCATGAGTGACATAATTCATCAGATAAAAGAAGGTAGTACGGTATTCTTTTCGTCTGCATTCATAAATGTGTTCAATAATTCATACATATTGATTCTCGGTCTCTTCCTGAATGAGTCGCTCATAGGTATATACTCTGGAGTCGACAAGGTCATCAAAGCTGCCAAGATGGTGGTTGATCCAATATCAAATGCCCTTTTCCCACATATTGCACGTAACTTTATGGGTAAGAGCAATCAGGAGAATGTCAATTCTATTTTCCATTATAGCAAAGTTGTTGGAATGCTTCTGTTTGCTATTACTTTAGCAATTGCTGTCATGGCACCATGGATAAGTGATAATTACTTGAAGAATAAGACCGGTGAAAGCGTAATGCTTATTTACATGATGTCACCACTTATCATAACAGGTGGGTTGAACTATATCTTGGGAATGGTAGGTCTTATCAATCTTGGATGTCAAAAGGAATGGCTTAAGAACCTGATAATCTCAAGCGTTCTTGGAGTATTTACATTATTGGCATCAGTAAGGCTGTTGGGATTGACAGCTGCTCCTGTATCGTCTATGATTACTGAGGGAACCTTAATGGCGATGTCAATCATAAGTCTATTAAAAATAAAAAACAGAAGACTGGAATGAAAATATTGATATACGACGAAAAGTTGAGCGGGCATCATTTGGAGTATCTTAAGCATTATTGTCAGGCTGCTTTGAAAATGCCAAATGACGAATTCATCATTTGTATTCCAGAACTCGAATACGAAGCTAAGAAGGACTACCTTCCTGTTCCCATGTTGCAGAAGAACATCCGCTATGACTTGATAGAAGATGAGGAAGTAAACCAAATCTGTTGTGGAAGTTCACTGATGTATGGAATTAAGAAGACGAAGTCCATTGTCCGTAAGGTTAAGAAAAATGATGCTAATGCCGTTTTTCTTACGGACTTTATCACTACGATACCTTTCCTTCTGTTTCTGATGCCTAGAACGGTAAAAGTAAGAGGGATAATATATCGGATATTCCTGTATCTTAAAGGAAAGACTTCACGACTGAGATACGCATTTGACCTTATGTGCTTCTTGCTCATGGCTAAAAGTGGAGTAATGGAGCGTGTGTTCATCCTTAACGATGAGGAAAGTGCGAAGGAACTAAACGATATGTTCCATACAACCAAGTTTAAGGCTCTAGCTGACCCTGTAGTAGATGTTGATTTGAGTAAGGTTGTGAATTTACGAAATGAACTTGGGGTTTCAGACAGCAACACTATATACTTCCATTTTGGTGCACTATCAGAAAGAAAAGGCACTTTGGAAATTCTCAAAGCCATTATTATGGCAGATGCAGAGATATTGCACAACAAGACATTTATCTTTGCAGGAGTAGTGCGAAATGACATTCGTGACAGGTTCTACTCATTATTGAGTCAGGCTCGTGAAAAGGCGCAAATAATCGTATTTGACGAATTTTGTAGCTATGACAAGTTGAATAGCCTGTGCCATACATCAGACATTATCATCATGCCATACAGTCAGACTGAATTGAGCAGCGGGGTACTTGGATATGCCGCACAATTTGAAAAACCTGTTATCGGGCCTTGTGATGGGTTGATTGGCAAACTAATCAGAAACTATCATCTGGGCATTACGCTAAGCAGGACTGATGCTAACGGAATCGCCGATATACTTGGCAAACCAATACCGCATAGTCAGCCAAAAGAGTATGTAATTAAAAATAAGAAAGAGAATTTTATAGACAATCTTTGGGATGGAAATTGATGTTATAAAAATCCGGCGCAAAAAAGCAGAAATAGGATTTGCATTAGCTCTTACTGCGATTCCATTAGGTATGATAGCCAAGTTGCTACTGAACAATTCAATCTTTGGTAATCTCCTTATGGCTATCGGGCTTGTTATGTCATTTCCGTTCCATCGCATAACAAGTGGTATATGCTTAAATAAGATTGCAGGCATTGTCCTCTATCTTCTGTTGGGATTTGCGTACTATTTTATAACAGGTTACGATGACCCGAGTTATTTGGTGTATATGGGCGTGAGTCTCCTTTATTGCATCTCTCTTGTCTTTTCAAGATACGATGAAGACTTCGACCTTGAACAAATATTGAATTATATCTGGTTTTTCTCTTTGGTATTCGTAATCGGAGGTTTTATCAGTTTCGCTACTGGAAAAATCAACATTCTTGAGAATGTGATGGCATGGAATGACCAAGGTGACATGATATACGATGGTCTTACCATGGGAAATATGGCTATCGTCCAGATTGCATGCTCGTGCCATTTACTTACGAAGCAGTCAAAGGGAGTTAAGCAGTCACTATTAATTCTGACTGTTTTTCTTGATTTCCTGCTGGTGGTCTTTACGGTTAAGCGAACACCTCTTTTAGTGGCGTTGATAATGATATTCATTTATTTCAAGAGACTTGGCTATTTGAAACCTACACCAATAAAGACAACCATATTGGCATTTGTTATATTTGCTATCTCTGCTTATATTGCTGTCAATCCGGAATTGATGGATGCACTATCGCTATTGGTTGAAGATACATTAACGGGATTGGGCAACTTAATATCAGGTACACATACAGGACACAGCCTCACAAACTCGACTGATATCCGTCTTGAAAACAGATCCATTGCAATAAATATGCTTCGGAACTTTGATATAATGGATGTATGTTTTGGCAAGGGCTACATGATATTCTGGTGTGACATACCTGTCTTGCAGGTCTTTCTTGATATGGGGATTATGGGATTCATTCTTTATTCCTTCTATATGATATTCTTGCCGTTCTGTGCCATATTGAAATACAGGAACAATCCCGTTATATTTGCCTATTCTATGTGTACATTATACGGATTGCTATGTTGTGTAACCAGCGGTCATCCTTATGCAAATGCAAGATGGATGCCAGCTATACTACTATGCTATGCTCTGTGTAACCATAAAAAAGAAGTAATTCAAATATGGAAACAAAAATAAATAAATCAAATATAAAGATATCGGTAATTATTCCATCGTTCCGTCCAAAGCAATACACACTTGACTGTCTCACATCTATTAAAAATCAGACATTGGACACTTCAAAATACGAAGTAATAGTTATACTTAATGGAGAAAAAGAACCATACTACTCAATGTTGGAGGACAATATGCCTGCAAATGGTATATTGTTTTATTCACCTATTGCTTCGGCATGTACATCCCGTAACATAGGTTTAGACAAAGCTAAGGGCGAATACATTTGCTTTATAGATGATGATGATAAGGTATCTCCGAATTATCTGCAAGAACTGCTCAAACATGCCACCCCAAATACCATTGGTGTCAGCTATTGTTTGTCACTTTTTGATGATATGCACGAGGAAAGTAATGTCTTCACTTGTGAATATGTAAACTATAATAAGAAGGGCATACAAGCCTTCTACAAGCCTCAAAGAGTATTCTCTACACCATGGATGAAACTTATTCATCGAGATATAATAGGCAAGATACGATTTAATGAGCATTTCCCAAGCGGACAAGACTCACTTATGATGTTTGAGATTTCAAATCGGATAAAATATGTCGATTTCACATCTACGGATGCTGTATATTACTGGCGCCAACGAAGTGGAAGTCTACATCGTATGGGATTTCATAAAAGGGTAAACAAATATGGAAGGCTGATTTGTGTCTACACATATCTTTTCTTTGGACATATAGGTCAATATAATCTTCATTTCTACACAACCCGCATACTTGCATCTTTTAGGGCTATTATTGCGCCAAGAATGTAAGTATTATTCAAATGATGGTATGAATTTATCTATAATAACAGCTACATATAACAGCGAAAAGACAGTTGGAGATACCACAAAATCCGTACTCAATCAATCATTTAAGGATTATGAGTATTGGATTGTTGATGGTGGCTCTAAGGATTCTACTATGAATATAGTTCGGGAATACGAACCTTTGTTTGACGGTAGGCTTCATTACGTCTCAGAACATGATGGTGGTATATACGATGCCATGAACAAGGGAATACGCTTGTCAAAGGGTGATGTTGTCGGTATTCTTAATTCGGACGATTTCTATACATCTAATGATGTCCTCGCTACTATAGCAAATGCCTTTGAGACAGACAGTTCTTTAGAGGCTACTTATGGCGATGTTCATTTCGTGAATGATGGACAATTAGACAAATCTGTCCGCTATTACTCGTCCAAGATATTTCGTCCTTCGCTCTTAAGGTGGGGGTATATGCCTGCTCATCCTTCGTTCTATCTGAAGAGATCAGTATATCAGGAAGTCGGTGACTATTCCCTCAATTATAAGATTGCTGCGGATTTTGACATGATGGTTCGCCTGTTCTACAAAAGGGGCTTAAATGCAAAATATATTGAGAAGGATTTTGTAACCATGCGTACTGGTGGCGTTAGTACGATGAGTATTTCGAACCGTCTGTTGATTACTCATGAGGATGCAAAGGCTTGTCGTGCTAATGGCATGTTTTCATGTTTCCCCATGTGTTGCGTTAAATACTTTACAAAAATGTTTGAGTTTACAGGGCTGATGTGTTAAACGCCCGTTTATTGTATATCCGTATGCTATCACTTGTCGAAGTTGCGAGAAGCGAAAGGAAGAGAAAGACGTAAGGCTGTATGCCAATATTCCCAATTGTGCACTCCGTTGCGAATGCGTAGTTCATCCTTGATTTGCTTGTTGCGCATGAGTTGATGGATTCTTACGTTAAGGTCAAAGAGGAAATCATCGTCACCACAGTCAAAGAACCACTTCACTGTACGAAGCTTCTGGACTGTCTCATTGTCTGCATCCTCAATGAACTTGAGGGCAGAATGAGTCTTCATTGCTTGCGAAACGAGATAGACCTTATCATCTATTCCACTTACCCTCTGTCTGCCGCCGTCACTCTCCAGCCATGCACTCATGGCATAGCATGACGAGAACATATCAGGATGACGCTGGGAATATATCGTACTTCCTCCTCCACCCATGGAGAGACCCATTATGGCACGGTGTCCCTTGTCTGATATGCAACGGTACTTAGCCTCTGCCTGTGGTACGAACTCCGTGAAGAAGAAATCCTCATAGTTCCACCCCGGCATATTGAGATAGCCGTTCCACGTGTTCATCACATCTGGGCCGCCCGCATTAGGCATGAAGATGACCATCTCGCGAGCCTCACCAGTTTCTATGAGTTCATCTACCACAGTCTGCATCTGACCCTTTTCTACCCATGCCCTATAGTCATCGGTGAAACCATGAAGCAGATACACCACAGGATATTGTTTACCGCTTTTGTCAAAGCCATCAGGCACATACACATTATACTTTACTTGTGTGCCCAACACCTTACTCTTGATACTGTCCGTTATTATCCTGCCAGCAAAGGCACTACCGAACATCACACACGAAAGAATTGTTAAAATGATTTTCTTCATTTGATTAATTATTGGTTAGTTATTTATTATAGTATGGTAAAAATCTAATTTACATAAGCAAAGGTACAAAAATTATTTTACTTCCAACCATTTACATCGTTTTTTATATTAAGTCACGTTCTATAAATTATCTTTAGACTATTTGTAGCATAATTTTGTATTAAGATGTACAAATCGACAAAGATACTTCACGGGTGAATTTATTAATACATATCTACCATCATAAAAGTGTTTGGTGGGCATGTAAACTTTGCTTTCTCAGCATGAAAAGTTTGTTTGCTCACCATTATTTTTGTAAACATCGATGATGAATTAAGAATTTATTCAGAACAAACGAGTTTTCTGCGCTGATAAAGCAGACAATCTCCCGTATGCAACATCTTCCGCAATCGCTGCATATGAACATCCGTATGGGTATTGGTATTAGTGCAGGTAAGGGCATATATTAACCATATTCGAGTTAATATATTAACTAAGATGTAGATAATATATTAACTGTAATTAGGGGTAAATACTACCCTACAAGTATAAACTTTGAATGTTGCTGATACTGTATTTTCCATCTGTAATAGCCGTCCATTCATCCCTCTTATCCCAAAAGAGGGTCATTCGTCACAAATAGTTGCTGTATGTCACAGATATTTTGCGGGATGTGAAAAGTACAATACCTTTGCGATGTGATTCAACGTAACGTAGTTGTGGCACGAAAGAATAAAAGTATTGTATAACTAAAACAAAGTTGATTATGAAGACTCTTACAATTATCGTGACTTTCTTTTTCACAGTGGTTAATGGTTTTGCTCAGGATGCTATGCAGGAACGTATCGGTAAAGCTATGCAAACGGCACAGAATCCAACGCCAGAGACGCTCCTCACTTGTATTGCCGAACTCAAGCGAGTGGCAGAGGATTATCCAGACAGCATCGCACCTCAGCAGTGTTTGGCTACGCAAAGCATTACCTTTGCCCTTATTGCTCCTACTGCACCACAGGCGGAGGCTCTTCTTGCTTCGTCAAAGCAGATGATTGATGTTATGGAGACTTTACCACAGATGGATAAGTCTGACCTCAACACTCTGCAGGGTATGTACTTTATGGCTCTGATTGTTCAGAATCCTGCACAGAACGGGCAACGATACTTCATGCAGGTGATGCAGCACTACAAGAAGGCTCTCAAGCTTAACCCGAACAATATGCTTGCTCAGCAGATGCAGGCTGAGTTCAATAAGGGGATGAATAGATAGGTGGTATATTCCCCCCGATTGATGTTGCACATCGTACCTCGTTCGATATAGTATATCATACCTCGTACGATGTTTAAAATTAATCCTCGTTTGATGTTGCATATCAAACGAGGATTGATTTTAATCGCTATTCATCGTAATGGTGAAGTAGGTTAGGAGCAGGTATAAAATGATGTCAACTGCTATTATGTATGTTATTCCAAGTCCGAATATGAACAGGCCGTAGTTGATGATACAGAAGGCAATGAAAGTGCAGATGATGACAAATAGCGTCTGGTGCATCGTGAGCCCTGTTGCCATGATAATATGGTGGATGTGTGTCTTGTCTGGGTCGAACATCTTTTTGCCACGCATCTTGCGTCCTATTGCCACACGGATGACGTCGAAACATGGAAGCATGATGAGGGTAAAGGAAATGAGGAAAGAGTTTTCTCTGTACTCAAACACGTCCCAGTTTGACATCTGGTATTTGATTGCAAGGTACGAGATGACATATCCAAGGAATAGGCTGCCTGAGTCGCCCATGAATATCTTGTTCCCGTTTATCTTGCCAAAGAAGTTGAAAAGGAAGAACCCGAATACTGCTCCTGCAAGGCTGATGGACATCATGCTGAATAGGGATGCACCGAGGTCATAGTACAACAGACCAAAAGCCATAAGGATGAGTATGGAGAGGCTTGATGCCAATCCGTCAATACCGTCAATCAGGTTCATGGCATTTACGATGAGGAGTATCACGAACACGGTGAGTGGATATGCCATGAACAATGGGATGATGTGGAAGCCAAAAAGACCGTGAAGGTCATTTATCATTAGGTTGCAGAGTGGGAAGAACGATGAAACGATAAATTGTATGATGAACTTGTGCATCGCCTTCATTCCCTTGAGGTCGTCGAGGATACCTATGAGATAAATTATGATGCCGCCTGCTGCCATGGCGATGACAGAGAGTGTAAGCGTTATTTCGTGCTGCAATCCTCTGAAGATTGTTATCAATGCAATGACAGTCCCTATACACATGGATGGGAGGAATAGTACTCCGCCAAGTCGTGGTATGGCGAATTTGTGGACCTTACGAGAGTCTGGCATGTCGTAATATCCTTTCTTTTTGCACATAGCAATAATGAAAGGTGTTCCTATGATGGAGAACACCAAACTTACGCAAAAAGCAATTAAGGTGTATATTATTTCCTGATTTGGTATATTCATTAATTTACAATCTATTTCTGTTAATAACGCATATTTTTGCGTTTTATTGTGTGGTAGATGTTTTTTTTGTGAGAAGTGTGCGCACTATATGTGGCGTACATTGTTTTGAATGAAGTCAATGAAAGGAATATTGCTTCGTGGCGTGCTGACAGTATGCTTTAGTTCTTTCGGAAGGATAGGATGCTATTGCCGCCGTGGAGTGTGAGATGTTTGTTGTTTAGTTCCACTATGCGGAAAGCTCCGTTTGAAGGCACTCCATACTTGTCCATGTCCTTGTAATCGACTATGGAGTCGAATGGTGAGGCGTATGCCTTTGTGAGTATAAGGCTGTCGGAGGTGTGACGGAATGTGGCAATGTAGTATTTGCCATGTTCATTGGTGGAATGAATCTTCAGGAGGCTTATGCTGATGGAGTAGTAGATGCCACTCGACTTGTCTGCTATGACGGTTTCGTCGTCGCTGTTGCTCCACGACGTAAGTTGCCAGTTACCGTTGAGGTCGCCAAGGTGGTTGTGCTTGTCCTCGCATGATGTTGTGAGGATGGCTATGGCTGTGATGAGCGTGATGATAAGTCTTTTCATTTTGTCAATACTCCTTTCTTCTTTATTGTTATCATGCCTCCATCGCTATTGCCGAGTATTTTTCCACGATTGCCTGCGTATGTGCATGTTATGCTCCAGCCATTTAGTTTTGTTGGAGCATATGTCGCTTCTGCAAGGAAATAATTGGCGGATTGTGGATCAATGAGTGGTGTGGCGTATGTACCCAATGAGCGTGTGTGGGTATAGAGAATTCGGTAGTGTAGGGTCTCCGTCGGATTGCCGTTGATACCGATATGGTATGCCTTTATACGGTTGTGACGGAAGGTTATGGCTCCGTCGCTATTGTACACAGGAGAGAGCAGGGTTGGGTTGCCTATCGCCTGTCCCCAGTGTTGCCATGCACCATAGACACTGTGGTTGTAGTAGTTGTCCTCTCCGCTTATCTGTATCGGAAGATTTACGGTATGGTCATGATATACGCTTCCTGTCTGGTCCTCCGTGCTTATGCGCTCAAGTACAATGGTACTTACGTATGGGTTCCTTGGTAGGGTTACTTCTATTCCCCACAGGAAATCCTTCCAGTCATATTCAAAGAACATCTGTGAGTGATCTTCGAAGAAATGGTCGCCATAGAACTTTGCCTCCCAGTTTTTTCCTTTATACTTGAGGCAAGCCTGATAACTGCCAAGCTGATTGCCTTCCGCATTGTCGTACTGTCCGTCGGTAGCGTCTCTTCCTCCGGGGAAGAAGGCGTGCCAGTAACTACTCAGGCCCGTTCCCATCTTGACATGGTCGCCCTTGAAATTGCTTGTGTCATCAATCCTCTTGCCTGTATTCCAAGCCTCGCCTCCGAACTGTGCACAGAAATGTACGCCTGCTGTGAAGGTAAGTGGAAAGACGTCTTCTTTTCCGACTCTTATGTATCCTGATTTGCTATGGAAGAGTACGTTGTTGCAATGGATTAATTTTGTGCTGGCAGTGGAGTTCGTCTGCCAGTTTCCATCAGTGAACCTACCGTAGGATATGTGGCCTTTGAAACCAAGCCAACCGTCGGTGAGAGGCAAATCCCAATAGTCGTTAAGTGCAAGGCTAATCTGTGGAATCGGGCGTGCATTGATGCTGTAGGTCATATCGCCTGTGCTCAGTTCTTCATTCTTAAATATCAAAGGCATCTGCTTTGCGCCAATGGTAAGTGTACCTTTCTTGTACTGTACCTCTCCATATAACTGTTGAATAATCATGTCGGATGTATGATTAGTTGCTATCGCAACATCAAGTCCGTAACCAAATTTCCATAGTTTAAGAGAATCTACGCTTATGTTACGGAACAAACCAGCACGGACATAACCGGAATTATTCTTAATGGAAGACAAACCATATTTGTTGGCACTAAGCCAAAATGGCGCATAATCTCCGTCACAGAATGTACCATTCAGTTCCGTAGAATAAGTAATACCTTTGCCCATATTCTGAGCAAAGGTATTTATGGATGTTGCTAATAATAGCGATGTTATCAGATGCTTCATTTGTTTATTTTGCAAAAGCAACGGCACGAGTCTCACGAATGACAGTAATCTTAACCTGTCCTGGGTAAGTCATCTCGTCCTGAATCTTCTTGGCAATATCAGCACTGAGTGTGTCGATTTCCTTGTCTGAAATCTTGTCTGCACCAACGATGACACGAAGTTCACGACCTGCCTGAATAGCGTAAGTCTTTGTAACGCCTGGATAGCTGCTTGCAAGGTTCTCATGGTCGTTGAGAAGCTTGATGTAAGCCTCTACGATTTCGCGACGAGCACCTGGACGCGCACCACTGATAGCATCGCAGACCTGTACGATAGGAGCGAGGAGTGAAGTCATCTCCATCTCATCATGGTGAGCACCGATAGCATTGCAGATATCTGGTTTTTCCTTGTACTTCTCAGCAATCTGGGCACCATAGAGTGCGTGTGGAATCTCAAGCTGTTCATCTGGTACCTTACCAATATCGTGAAGGAGACCTGCACGACGTGCCTTCTTAGGGTTGAGACCAAGTTCTGCTGCCATGACTGCGCAGAGGTTGGCTGTCTCACGTGCGTGCTGGAGAAGGTTCTGTCCGTAAGAAGAACGGTACTTCATCTTACCTACGATACGGATAAGTTCTGGGTGGAGGCCATGAACACCGAGGTCGATTGTTGTACGCTTACCTGTCTCGATAATCTCTTCCTCAACCTGTTTCTTGACCTTGGCAACAACCTCCTCGATACGAGCAGGGTGAATACGTCCGTCGGCAACGAGTTGGTGGAGAGCAAGACGACAGATCTCACGACGTACTGGGTCGAATGCGCTGATTACGATTGCCTCAGGAGTGTCGTCAACGACGATTTCAACACCAGTAGCGGCTTCGAGTGCACGGATGTTACGTCCTTCACGACCGATAACACGTCCCTTAACCTCGTCTGAGTCAATGTGGAATACTGTTACAGAGTTCTCGATTGCAGTCTCTGTAGCAACGCGCTGGATTGTCTGAATGACGATCTTCTTTGCCTCCTTGTTGGCAGTCATCTTTGCATCGTCAATGATTTCGTTGATGTACTGCTGAGCCTGTGTCTTAGCCTCGTCCTTAAGTCCTTCGATAAGATGCTCCTTTGCTTCCTCGGCAGAAAGACCGCTGATAGCCTCGAGCTTCTTAAGTTCCTCCTCGTGGAGGGCATCAACCTCTTCCTTCTTACGGGAGAGAATCTCCTGCTGACGGTCGAGATTAGCCTTTATCTTGTCGTTCTCAGCATTCTTGCGCTGGAGGTCTTCGTGACGCTGGTTAAGAGAGAGTTCACGTTGCTTGAGTTTGTTCTCAATTTGCTGGATTCGCTGGTTGCGCTGTGCAGCCTCCTTTTCCATCTCAGCCTTCTTGTTGAGGAACTTCTCCTTTACCTCGAGCTGTTTGCTCTTTTTGATTGCTTCACCCTCAATCTCTGCATCTTTGAGAATCTGCTCTTTCTTTTGGGTGATAATCATGTTGAATACAGCATATCCCAAGCCGAAACCGACTACGAGACATGCAACTGCTATACATATAGCCAATATGATATCCATGTCTTAATAATAATGTTTTTATAAGGTTATAGTTATTCGATACCGAGTTCAGCCATTTTTTCCTCGATACCTTTCATCATTTCCGTGTAAGGTGCGTTGTCTGCTTTGTTTTCAATCTTGACACAATCAACAAAGACGGTGAGCATTGCCATGACATAGTAATACTTTTCATTCGGAACTGATGAATATTTGCTACGTAAGAACTGAAGACGTTTCTGAATGTCAGAAGCAGCCTTACGCCACAGTTTCTCTTCATCAGCATTGCTGACGGTCATAGGAAACTGCATGTCCTCTACGCTTATAGTAATATTAAGTCTTTCGTTAGTAGGCATAATTACTCGTTGTCATTTGCCAATGCGCCGTCATCAACGATTGTGCCTTCCTCGGAAGTCAGAATGCTGATGCACTTGTTGACGGTACGCACCATGTTTGTGATTCTTTGCTTAGCTTCTTTTTTGTCTTTGTCGCTAACGCTAATAATCCTGGCAATTTTCAGATTGTCATAATCAGCCTTGCTTTGTTCTGCAATAGTCTTGAGATTCAAGATTTCCTTGTCTTTCTTAACTATCGTAGTTAGCAGGGCTTCGTTCTCTTTTTTGAGCGCACAATAAGAGGCGATGAGTTGTTGTATCTTCGCTTCAAAACTTTTGATTTGTAGTTTCTCTTCTTCTGTCATGTGCGTATTTTATAACAAATCCGTGCAAATATATGTATTTTGTCTTATTTGACAAACTATTTGCTTATTTTTTTAACTTTTGCTCTGCTTTTTGTATGTCCTCGTCACTTGGCTTTGGCGCTTTCTTTGCAAGGATAATGATGTTGCAGACATAGTCTTTAATCCACTCCTCAGAGAAGCCAAGCATTTGTTGGTATCTTCTGATTGATGCAACGGAGCGGCGCGTTGTGTCGTCTGACCAACTGTTGCCAGTGAGTACCTCGTGAACCTCTTTGCTTACTATACTTCGGATAAGTTTTCCGAAGAAGCTTGGGATGCGCATCTTGAGGTTGAGGCGTGTGCTCATAAGCATTATTACCTCCTGACTGAATCCCTGGAACGCAATCATGTAGTTGCGGATGTCGTTTGGATTCTTACAGCTCTTCTTGATACTTTTGTCTATCTCTTTGAAGAATTCTTCCTTCAATCCGTAGATATCTATGAGCATCTTACTGCAGACCTTCTTTTCGTTGAGTCCGAGCTTGTTGTTTAGTGTCGCAATGTGTAACGAACGCTTGAATGCAGCCAAGTCAGGGAGCATCGCAAGGTTTGTTATTCCGAAATTGGATGCAAGCGTACATTGGAAATAGACACGGATAAGTGTCATGAAGTCTTCCATACCGCCTACATTCTCTTTTTCTTTTTTCTTGAAAATATTAGATATAAAACTCATCGTTGTTAATTATTTGTTAATATGCATTCTTTTCTCCTGTGAACATGTTGGTTACGGTCTTCACCATAATCTTTATGTCGAGGAAGAAAGTCCAGTTTTCGATATATTCTATGTCTTTTCGAACACGACCTTCCATCTGGTCGATGTATCTTGTTTCGCCACGGAACCCTGTTACCTGTGCAAGTCCTGTGATTCCAGGTTTTGCAAGGTGACGAACCATGAAATGGTTGATAAGCTTTGAGTATTCTTCTGTATGGAGAAGCATGTGAGGGCGCGGTCCTACAATAGACATGTCGCCCATGAATACGTTGATGAACTGAGGAAACTCGTCGATGTTTGTCTTGCGCATGAAGTCTCCGAATGGGAACTTGCGTGGGTCGTCCTTGGTTGCCTGAACCTTGTCAGCATCGTTGTTCACCTTCATTGAACGGAATTTGTAGCACATGAAGTCCTTACCGTCGATACCAGTTCTTTTCTGTTTGAAGAAGATAGGACCAGGCGATTTGATCTTAATCATGATTGCCACGAATGTGAATAACCATGGGAAGATGAGAATGAGGACTGTCGCTGAAACGAGAATGTCAAATGTCCTCTTTATGATTTTGTTTATTGGCTTATCCAATGGCTCCTCACGCTTGGCTATGATAGGAGTGCTGTCAATGAACTCCATGGAAATCTTGCTTCCGAATACGTCTATCACAGGGATGTAGTAAAAGCGGATAAGATGGTTGTCGGCAAATTTTCCTATCAAGTTAATCATATCGTGCTCCTCTGCTGGAATATAACCGTATATTTCGTTTATCCCATCATTGCTCATTAGCCATTCGTAAATGTCCCTAATGCCTCCGAGTCTCATCCTAACGAACTCCTCAAATTCGGTTTCTCCGTCGTAGAAGATACCTTTTATATTATAACCATATTCTGGGTTTGACAGAGTCTTGTAAACGTTATAGACGGATTTCTCGTTTCCGATGAGAATGACGTTCTTTGTGTTTCTCTTGTTTGAACGGAGAATCGTGAATACCTTTCTAACAGAGAGACGCTCGGCAAAGAGCAATGGTGTGTATATAATCACGACCGTAAGGAGGAATGAACGTGGAAACGTGGAATTGCCCCTGATAAGTTGCAAAAGCATCGAAACGAAAAGAAACATGAGAAGGCATGTTGTGGTAACACGCTTTGCCACGTCTTCTGACTTCACGAGACGTTTCTGAATCAATGCAGGATATATGCTGTAACTTGCCAGGAAGCTTGCTACAAAAATTGCAACCAATGCGGGAAGATTGCCGATTGATGCAATTTTGGGATGGTAATACAGTCCTTCAATATAATAAACACTGAGGATGACTGCGATTAAAAGTATGATGTCCACAAGCATGATACACCCTTTGAGTGTACCTTCCTTGCCCATATATGTTGCCATTATCTTGTTATGTTTCTATTTGTTCCGATGATTTTTTTTAACTTATTGTGCAAAGGTAGCGAATAATTGCGATAAAATGGACAATATTTTATGATATTTTTGTTGTGCATGAAAAAAAAGTGCCTTTGGCCAATTTTTGTTACAGATGTTTTGCGTATGTAGATTTTTCGCTGTATCTTTGCCGATAAATTTTGATAATAAAAATGTCTCATTCTCGAAATTAAATAACATATCTAATATATGCAGACAAACAATACTGACGCTAAAATTAGCGCAATCGCAGAAGAAGAGTCAAGTTTTGACATCCGTATGATATGGGCAGTATTTATGGAATATAAGTACTGGTTTATTGCTTCTGTAATCGTTTGTGTTACTTCCGCAATGATTTATTTGCGTTACACAACTCCTATTTATAGTGTGTCTTCCAAAATCCTCATTAAGGATAAGCAGCAGGGAGGATATACTTCTTCTATTAACAATACTTTCTCGGAACTTGGATTTACAAATAGTTCAAACGGTTTCGACAATGAGTTGGAGATTATCGGTACAAAGTCTCTCAACAAGCGTGTCGTGCGTACTCTTAAGCTATACGTTTCATATGTTATGGAGGGTAAGTTGAAGGACCGTGAGATTTATGGTAAGTATTCTCCATATACAATAGACCTCGAAGGTGAGGAACTCGATTCTCTCAAGTCAGGTATCTCTGCAGAAATCTCAGAGAGTGGCTCAGGAATAAAAATCACACTTAAAGCAGAAGGTGAAGAGTTTGTAAAGGAAATAAAGTCTTTCCCATCTACTATCAAGACACCTTGTGGTTCAGTCATTGTTGACAAGAACTCACGCATTAAGAATGCGTCGCTCAATGGTCAGATTCTTCACGCAAGCATTTCTCCAGTTGATGCGGTTGCAGGTGGTTATGCTGGTGGCTTAAGCGTAGCTCCTTCATCAAAGACTACAACTGTTGCAGTCATCACACGTATGGATAATATCCCAGACCGTTCCGTTGATTACCTCAACGAACTGGTTAAGGCATACAATGCTGATGCAAACGAAGATAGTAAGCAGGAAGCAGAATTGACAAAGGACTTCATCGAATCACGTTTGAATGAAATCGGAGCAGATCTTAATCTGTCAGAAGAGAAACTCGAACGTTATAAGACAGAGAAGAGGATCGTAAATAATGGTCAGGATGCATCTATGGATGCAAGTCAGAATGTACAATATGCAAACAAACTTGCAGAATTAGGCACTCAGGTTCATCTCCTTGACTTTCTTATCGAGTACGTTAACAACATGAAGGAGCTTGATGCTATTCCTAATAATATTAACATCACAGATCCTGCGTTGAACACGATGATAACTAAGTTCAACGAGATTATCTTTGACCGTAAGCGTCTTCTCCGTTCAGCTAACGAAAATAGCCCGACTGTAACTCAGAAGACAGAGTTGGCAGAGAGCTATCTTGGAAGTATCAAATCTTCTCTTGCAAGTGCTAAGAAAGGTTTGACAATACAGCAGCAAGGAATACTTAAGCAGCAGAATAAGTATGAGAACCTTATTTCTACTGCCCCAAAGAAAGAACGTGACCTTGCAAATATGAACCGAAATCAGAGTGTAAAGGCAGACCTTTATATCATGCTTCTCCAGAAGAATGAGGAAAACCTTATCACCCTCAACTCACAAGCATATAAGGCAAAACAGATAGAAGAGCCAGCTGTGGCTGGACCAGTATCTCCTAAGCGCCAGATGATTCTTCTGATTGCATTAGGTTTGGGTATCGGTCGTCCATACGCAATATACTTCATTCGTAATATGTTCCGTTACCGTGTGGAAGGCAAAGAGGATATTGCGAAATACACTACGGTACCATTGTTCGGTAGCATCCCTTACGTCAAGGCATTGGCTAAGGGTAACCGTACAATTGTCCTTCAGGAGAACCACAACAGTGTGATGATGGAGTGCTATCGTTCACTTCGTTCTAACTTGCCGTTCGTAATCACGAAGGAACAGAAGGTACTTCTCTTTACATCATGTACTTCAGGTGAAGGTAAGACCGTTATCGCGGCTAACTTCGGTACTTGTGTGGCATTTGCAGGAAAGAAGGTCCTTCTTATCGGTCTTGATATCCGTAAGCCTCGTCTTGCTACACTCTTCAACCTTGCGGAGACTGAGACTGGTATCTCTAACTACTTTGCAAGAGACCCACGTGACTTCGATTATCTTGACAAGTTGATTCAGAACTCTGGTATCAGCGACAATCTTGATATTTTGCCTGCAGGTTCTATCCCTCCAAACCCATCAGAACTTCTTGAGAAGTCAAATTTGGGTATTGCGTTAGATCACCTCAAGACAAAGTATGACTACATCCTCATGGATACTGCGCCTGTGGGACTTGTATCTGATACACTCACTATTGCCAAGTATGCAGACGCAACTATGTTCGTGGTACGTTGTAACTACACCCTCAAGGCTGACCTTGACTTCGTGAACGAGCTCCATGTTGATAAGCGTCTCCCTAACATGAACGTTATCCTCAATGGTCTTGTTTACACTCACAACAGCTACAGCTACAAGCGTTATGGTGGCTATGGTTATGGTAAGAGCTACGGTTATGGTAAGAGCTATGGTTACGGCAAGGGTTACGGTTACGGCTATGGTTATGGTTACGGCTATGGCTATGGTTATGGCTACGGATATGGCTATGGCAATACTGAGGGTAACCAGAAACTCGAGGAGGTATAATTTATTGATAGTTAATACACAAATAAATACGCGAGACCATGGTTATAGCAGTTGATTTTGACGGAACAATCGTCGAACACCGTTATCCCGAAATAGGGGAAGAACGTCCATTTGCAACTGAGACGTTGCGTAAGTTGATTGAGGAACGTCACAAGATAATACTTTGGACTGTGCGTGAAGGACAGCTGCTTGACGATGCCTTGAACTGGTGTAAAGAGCGCGGAGTGGAGTTTTATGCAGTCAATAGTGATTCCCCAGAGGAATTTATTGGTGACATCAATGCCAACAACTCACGCAAGCTTAATGCCGATGTGTTTATTGATGACAGAAATGTAGGTGGTATCCCTGATTGGGGTACTATCTACAATATTATAACTAAGGGTAAGACCTACCAGCAGATTCTCCGTCAGCGCTTAAAGGAAGAGATGGGTGATATTGAACCTCCTGTTCCTAAGTGGATGTTCTGGAAGTCTAACCATGGTAGGAGAAGATAGTTCTGGCGGTTTTAATCAGAGAAGTGTTGGCTCATTAGTACGTATTTAATGTACTCTCCCTTTTAGCCACATTGGGCTAAGAGAGTCGCGAGAACTTACAAACTCAAAAACATAAAAACTTACAAACTCAAAAAACAAATCATATTATGATTCCCGATTCTGACGGATGTCCCGCGGCCTCGCCCAGTGCGACATTCTTATTACATGTACATAATTTAAAAATAACAGATGCTATATGACACTAATAATAACTTATATGTTATTGTCGCTTGTCATTTCAGCACTCTGTTCTGTGTTGGAGGCGACAATACTATCAACACCACTTTCCTTTGTGCAGACACTTGAGACAAATGCAACAAGTGGCTGGCAAAGACTCAAGGAATACAAACAAAACATAGATAGACCTATATCTGCAATCCTCATTGTCAATACGATTGCTAATACTATAGGTGCGTCTCTTGTTGGCTCGCAGGCTGCTTTATATGCTCAGACTCAACTTACAGACACATTTGCTGCTACATTCGTAGGTATTATCTCTGGAGTATTCACTTTCCTCATACTTGTATTTTCAGAGATTGTCCCAAAGACAATCGGTTCTACTTACTGGAGAATATTAGCCATACCAGCAGTAAATGTCATTCATTTACTCATTATCATCACTTATCCGCTCGTACTTCTTCTTGAAGTGCTCACTCGTTCTGTGTCAAAGGGCAAGGAGCAACAGGTGGCTGTCAGTCGTGAAGAGGTGGCTGCCATGGTAAGCGTCGGTGCGGAGGAAGGTGTGCTTGAGAAGAAGGAGAACAAGATGATTCAGAATCTTCTGAAGCTTGATAGTATAACTGCCCATGAAATCATGACGCCAAGTGTGGTAGTCACGATGGCGGACGAAGACATGACGCTTCGTGAGTTTTATCAGGATGACGAGTTCAAGAAATACTCGCGTATTCCTGTGTACAAAGGTGATGAGAGTGATTATATCACAGGTTATGTGCTTCGCCAGACAATCCTCGAAAGCCTTGCAGAAGATAAGTTTGACATTAAACTTGGTGATCTTGCAAGACCAATACTTTCATTCTCTGAGGATGAGGATGTAGCTGTGATCTGGGAAAAGCTCCTTGAGAAGAAGGAACACATATCCATCATCATTGATGAGTATGGTTGTCTTAGAGGTATTGTTACCATGGAGGATGTAATTGAGACCATGCTCGGTTTCGAGATTGTAGATGAAAAAGACGAAGTTGTCGATATGCAGGAACTTGCCAAGGCGCAATGGAGTCAGATGAAGAAACAACAGCACAAGGGATAGGAGATAATATTGCTGGCATATCTTGTGCTACCTTAAATAGATAATAAGATTTGTGTGTAGTTGCGTGAATTTTTTCCCGATGAGTCGTCTGGCATCACATCTCTTGGTATGCACTACATAGGTGTATATGGTTACTTAGTAAGAATAAAGGTCTTTCTATGAGTAAAAACAGTTCACGGAGAGCGTAGAGACAAACTCTGGGCTCTCCGTGAACTCTTTATTGTAGAAATATTGATGCCATCCAACTTGTTTTTTGCAGGTTGTGGGCGTGGATTTTATCGGAACTGTATGTCCGTAATTACTTGGGCGTTGATGTGACTGTTCAACTTCTGTACAAGACTCTTACGTGACATGGCGAGGTCGTTTTTTAGCATCGGTGACTTTATCTCCACATAAAGAGTCTGTCCCTTGATGTACATCTCTCCCGTGTACTTCATGATACCTTCGCCCATGACTTCTGGCCATGCCGCCTTTATGCGGTATTGGTTGTATGGAGTTTCCAGCCCCTCGGCACGTAGGAACATGTGGAGCAGGTCATTTATTTGTGTTGGTTGTCTCTTCTGCATGATTCTATGTTTTTTTCTGCGTTATTTTATTACTCCGTCCTTAACTGTGAAAATCTTGAAGTCACCGTTACATCGTTCAAGGAGTTTGTCCATGTTCTCGCGGTTTGTGTCCGTGATGAATATCTGTCCGAATGTGGAACGTGATACGAGATTTACGATGTTCTCCACTCGTGATGAATCGAGCTTGTCGAATATGTCATCGAGCAGTAGTAGAGGTGTGGTCTTGCTTCCTGTTCGGCTGAGGAAGTCAAACTGTGCCAGCTTGAGCGAGATGAGGTATGTCTTGTTCTGCCCTTGACTGCCTTCACGCTTTATTGGAAAACCGTCGAGAGTCATCTCGAGGTCGTCTTTGTGGATGCCGTGGAGCGAGTATCCCATTATCCTGTCCTTCGCTCTGTCTCTTTGTATCACATCGATGAGCGCACCACGCTCACAGTGGCTGGTGTACTTCAGTCCCACCGTTTCGTTACCTCCGGATATCTCCGTGTAGAAAGATTGGAAGAGAGGTATAAACTCCTCAACGAAAGTCTTGCGCTTGACATATATCTTCTCGCCGTACATTGCCATCATCTCCTCGTACACCGATATGATGTCTGGGTTAGGTTCTTCTTCAGCCTTCAACATAGAGTTGCGCTGTTGCAGAGCCTTATTATATGCTGCAAGTGTGGTGAGATATTCCGTATCGTACTGCGAGATGACAAGGTCCATCAGTCGTCTGCGTTCCTCGCTTCCGCCGTTTATGAGGTCGGAGTCGTTTGGCGAAACCATGATGAGAGGTAGTAAGCCGATATGCTCAGATAATTTTTTGTAAGCTTTCTTGTTTCGCTTCACCGTCTTCTTTTGGTGCATCTTCATTCCTATGCTTATCTCTTCCTCCACGTCGTTCATGTCGTAG
>JAGCWG010000060.1 GCA_017961965.1 Bacteroidaceae bacterium
ATCTATAAGTTCGGAGTTGAAAAGTAAACAAAGACTATCCAAGCCCTCCTAAAGGGAGGGATGTGTGATAGAAAATAAGAATAATCATTTATATTAATGACCAGGCCTTCCCTATATAGCGAAAGAATGTATAAAACATCCTTCCCTTTGGGAAGGCTTGGTTAGGCTTTTAATATGGATATTGAATTCGTAAGAAGTCGCTTCATTAAACATTTCGACGGACTAACCGGCAACATCTACCACTCACCAGGACGTATCAATCTCATCGGCGAGCATACCGACTACAACGGAGGCTTTGTCTTCCCTGGTGCTGTTACTCAGGGTGTTATGGCTGAGGTGCGCCCTAACGGTACAGATACCGTCATTGCCTATTCCATCGACCTAAAGGATAAGGTGGAGTTCAAGGTTGATGATCTGAAGGGACCGTCAGCACAGTGGGCTCGCTTCATCTACGGCATGGTACAGGAGTTTCGACTCCTCAGCGTTGACGTGAAAGGCTTCAACGTGGCATTTGCTGGTGACGTGCCTCTCGGTGCAGGTATGAGCTCTTCGGCAGCCCTCGAAAGCTGCTTCGGATGTGCCCTCAACGACCTCTTTGCCGACAACAAGATTAGCAAGTGGGACATCGTTCTCGCTGGTCAGGCTACCGAACATAAATATATCGGCTGTAACTGCGGCATCATGGATCAGTTTGCAAGCGTCTTCGGACAGGCTGGCAAGCTCATGCGCCTCGACTGCAACACACGCGAGTTTGAGTATTTCCCATTCAATCCGCAGGGCTACAAACTCGTACTCCTCAATTCATGTGTAAAGCACGAACTCGCCGGTTCTCCTTACAACGATCGTCGTAACTCTTGTGAAAATGTTGCAAAGGCTGTTCAGAAACGCCACCCAGAGCGCGTCATAGAGACTCTTCGTGACTGCTCATGGGAAGATCTTCAGGAGGTTAAGACTGATGTAAGTGCAGAGGACATACAGCGTGCCACCTTCGTACTCGGAGAGAAAGATCGCGTACTTGCCGTATGCGATGCCCTCGTCAAAGGCGACTATGAGGAAGTAGGCAAGCAGATGTACCTCACCCATCAGGGACTCTCCAAGGACTATGAGGTAAGCTGTGAGGAACTCGATTTCCTCAACGACATAGCCAAGGCAAACGGCGTTACTGGCTCACGCATCATGGGCGGAGGCTTCGGTGGTTGTACCATCAACCTCGTCAAGGATGAGCTTTACGACACCTTCATTGCCGATGCAAAGCAGAAATTCTCTGCCAAGTACGGTCATGAACCAAAAGTAATCGACGTAGTAATCGGTGACGGCTCACGCAAGATCTGCTAATTTCGATTTGTTGGTCGACGTAAAAGCTTTGTTATTTAGTAGCAGTTTTTTTACTGACTATAATTTTTCGCAAGGTTCAACAAGCTAAAACAAGTTCTCAATCTTTACAATCTTAATCCAGTAATTTTTATGTTTATATTTTATTGGTAAAAGATTGGTAAGATTGGGAAATTCTGTCAGTTCAAGCACCGTAAGGTGCGAAAATGATTTACAGAAAAAAAATTCTTAGTAAAGTTCTGGTGCTACTCGTAGCGTAGTCTTGATAATGTAATTACCAAAAACATTTTCTTTTCAAACGTGATTTTACTTTCCTAAGCTAATTCGTAATGCAATTATTAGGGTTTGCTTCCATAATGCAATTTTTTCGATTGTAAAAATTTCAAATTATAGCGAAAAATATGGGTATATTTTCAAATAAACGATTACATTACGTATACTTGTATTTTTTTATCCCAATATAATACTTTTTTTTGTGAAAAATTTTGGAGGATTCACAAGAATTATATAATTTTGCAGATGTGAAACTGTTATTGCCGAGAAACTATGTCGTAGAAAAAGACGCTACGATTAAAAAGGGGAACAAACTCGGCTGATATAACTATACTTATATTAGGAAATAGATATGAAACGAATTTTTTCATTCATTGGGTTGACTTTGCTAACCGCAATGCCTTTATTTGCAAATATTGCGGAAGGTGTGTCTGGAGACTGCACATGGGTTATCGATGATGATGGTAACTTGATTGTGTCTTCAGAGGCAGATAACGCTATTCTCGGAACATGGGAAGGCGATGCTGCACCATGGAGCAAATATAAGGAGTCAATCACCACGGTATCGTTCACATCTCCTGTGGATGCCCAGACATGTACATACATGTTCAGTGGTTGCACAAATCTCAACGCAATATATCTCGATAACTTTTACACAAATAAAGTTACCGATATGAGCTATATGTTCGCTAACTGCAAGTCGCTTGAGGTTATCGAATTCGGTATGACAATCAACCCACTTGATGAGGATGTGCTCTTCGCAAAGGGAATGTTCTCAAACCGTGACAACTTCCTTACTTCTAACGTAAAGAACATGGCAGGTATGTTTGAGGGGTGCGAGTCTTTGGCAGCATTCAAACTTCAAAACCTTGATGTTCACAGCGTGATGGATTTCACCGATATGTTTGCCGGCTGCTCTTCAATGAAAAATATGGATCTTACAGGTCTTCAGGTTAACAGAAATGCAAAGGTGGCTAATATGTTCGCTGACTGCAACAAACTCATGTACCTGAGCAATGAGAGCGTATTTCCTACAGAAGTAGAGGATGCAACGTTCATGTCACTCCCAACAAGAGGTACTTGTAAGGTAGATCTTCCATTCGACAGCCTTGAGGACTATGAGAATGCAAAGGGGTGGAGATACCTGTTTATTGCAAATGCAGAAAACGAAACAAAACTTCTCGGTCAGCAGACAACGTCAATAAGCAATATGGCTTCAGTTGACGAAGATGAGAAGACTGTATTCTCTTTCGCAGGTGAGCGTCTTTCAGCTCCAGTAAAGGGTTTGAATATCATTGCTGGCAAGAAGGTTATGATGAAATGAGAGAAAGATAAGTCAAGTAAAGACAGATATTAATTATTAGAATGGTGTTATAGGATTCTCAGGGCAGCTCAGTAATGATGCTTCTCTGAGATTTTTGATTTGAAAAGCAAAAGGTTCTTTTAAGGTATTTTTTTGGCAAAGTAAATATTTTGTAAATATGAGCAATGAATTGTCTGATTTACTGATAATGATTTACGGATTAAATTTCTTCCCAATTTGCTTTCCGCCGAGAAAAGAATGTAAGCTCCAAGGCATTTCCCGTTCTGATTAAATTTTTGTAGATATGAAATCAAAACTTGAACTCGTAAACTTGATAGTGCTCAACGTCGGGTATGCGAAGACGCAGCATAAGTGGGGAGGGACGGATATATCATCGCCGTTTGCCCGTCTGTACTATGTCACGGCGGGTAAGGCTACGTTGCACTTTAATAATCATGACATAGAACTGAAACCCGGGTATATGTATCTTGTGCCGAGTTTCATGCCGCATAGCTATGTATGTGAGCCAGGTTTTGAGTTTTATTATATGTTTGTGTACGAGCGTTATGGCGACTCTACGGGGTTCTTCGACATATACCGTTTTCCTTATGAGGTGAAAGCGAATGAGGCGGCTAATCTATTGTTCATAAATTACTGTAACCTTTATCCGCAACTGTCTCTGCCTTACTCAAGTGCGGAAGATTTCAATAATCATCCTGCGTATCGTGATTATGCTACGCGCTATCAGGCGATGGAGCGTTACGAGAAGATGCAGTTGCAGGGATTTGTGTGGATTGTAGCTTCTTATTTCATGAAGCATGCAGAGAAGATATCGGACAATACCGATGAGCGTGTACTGAAGGTCTGTTCGTACCTGAAGGAGCATATTGGTGACAAAATTGTGCTTGACGAACTTTCGGACGTGGCTTGTGTCACGAAGTCGCATCTTGGCAGGCTTTTCCGTTCCGCCTTTGATATGTCGCCTATTCAATATGCCATTCGCTGTAAGATACAATATGCTCAGGGCTTGCTTCTCACGACAAAAATGAGTGTCAGAAGTGTGTCGGAGAAAATAGGAATTGACGATGTGTCGTATTTCATTAGGCTGTTCAAGAAGACGATAGGGTTTACGCCTCATGACTATAGAGAAAGGCTTAAATACTAAGTGAAGAATTTAAGTTTGTATTGCAGTTTAGGTGCGATAATCTACTTTCCGCAATTCATTTGGTAATCTTTATTATATGATTAGTTATTTATGGTTTTTGTACAATTCTTTCCCCAATACGTTTAGGATTTGAGGTTTGATTTTGTAAAATATACCGTATTATCGTGTGCAAAAGTATGAAAATATTTGCATACAACCAAATAATTATGCAAGAAAGTTTTTGTGCAAGGCAAAAAAAGACTGCCTCACGATGTGAGACAGTCGATAAGATTCATTAATTAATGTATTACTATTATTTGATTTCGATACACTGGCATTCCTTTGACTTCTCCTCTGGTGTCATCTTTGGGATGTCGATACATAGAACACCGTCGGTCATCTGAGCTGTGATGTTCTGCTTCTCTACGTTGTCCGGTAGTGCCAGACGCTGTTCATACTTGCTGTAGCTGAACTCACGACGGATGTACTTTTTCTCCTTGTTCTCATCCTTGTTCTCGTTTTTCTTCTCCATGGCAATAACTATATCTCCGTCGGAGATAGAGAGGTTGAAGTCTTCCTTGGTCATTCCCGGGGCTGCAATCTCGACCTTGTAGCCTTTGTCGTCCTCAGAGACGTTGATAGCAGGAGAGGTGCTGTGGAACTGTGGCGTTATCCAACTATCATTGAAGA
>JAGCWG010000008.1 GCA_017961965.1 Bacteroidaceae bacterium
AAACACACCGCTCTTGTGGTCGGTGGAAAATGAAGAATGAAGAATTTGGTGTATGGAATGAAGAGTTAAGCGAAATGAAACCTTTATTTGCTTTTCTTCTTTGGTAACAACCTTATAACCTTACAGTCTCATAACCGTATAAATCGTATAAAAATATTGGGGGCACATCATCACGATGTGCCCCCAATCATTGGTAGTTATAATATTGTAATTCTAATTTGCAAAATAGTTATCGATTAAAAGTATAATTGAGAAACTCAAAGTTCCTGCAAACGAAATGGAACACGAGTAATCCTAATTTTTAACTTTTAATTTTTAACTTTTAACTCGTTACACGATTCCCTGTGCCATCATTGCCTTAGCGACTTTCATGAAGCCAGCAACGTTTGCACCCTTAACGTAGTTAACGTATCCGTCCTTCTCTGTACCGTACTTAACACAGTTCTCGTGGATGTTCTCCATGATCCAGAGGAGCTTAGCGTCAACTTCCTCAGATGTCCAAGAGAGACGCTCTGAGTTCTGTGACATCTCAAGACCTGATACTGATACACCACCAGCGTTAGAAGCCTTACCTGGAGAGTAAAGAATCTTAGCCTCCTGGAATACACGGATTGCACCTGGAGTAGATGGCATGTTAGCACCTTCTGCTACTGCGATAACGCCGTTTGCTACGAGTGCCTTAGCAGCCTCCTCGTTCAACTCGTTCTGAGTAGCACATGGGAGTGCGATGTCAGCCTTCTCAAACCAAGGCTTAGCACCTGCTGTGTACTTAGCTGTTGGGTACTTCTCAACATACTCCTTGATACGTCCACGGTAAACGTTCTTGAGCTCCATGATGTAGTCGAGCTTCTCACGTGTGATACCGTCTGGATCGTAGATGTAACCGTCTGAGTCAGACATTGTCATTGGAATACCACCGAGCTGGAGAATCTTCTCAGCAGCATACTGTGCTACGTTACCAGCACCTGAGATGAGTACCTTCTTACCCTTAACCTCGTCGCCCTTAGTCTTCAACATAGCGCGGAGGAAATATACTGTACCGTAACCTGTTGCTTCAGGACGGATGAGTGAGCCACCGAATTCGAGACCCTTACCAGTAAGTACGCCTGAGAACTCACGAGTGAGCTTCTTGTACATACCGAACATGTAGCCTACCTCACGACCACCTACACCGATGTCACCTGCTGGTACATCAACGTCTGGTCCGATGTGACGAGTGAGTTCAAGCATGAATGCCTGGCAGAAACGCATAACCTCAGCATTTGACTTACCACGTGGAGAGAAGTCTGAACCTCCCTTACCACCACCCATTGGAAGAGTTGTGAGTGAGTTCTTGAAAGTCTGCTCGAATGCGAGGAACTTGAGGATACCGAGGTTTACAGAGCTGTGGAAACGAATACCTCCCTTGTAAGGGCCGATAGCGTTGTTGTGCTGTACACGGTAACCCATGTTAGTCTGGTAGTTGCCCTTGTCGTCCATCCAAGTTACTCGGAACTGGTAAACGCGATCTGGAATACAGAGGCGCTCGATGAGGTTCATCTTGTCGAACTCTGGGTGCTTGTTGTATTCCTCCTCGATTGTACCGAGAACTTCTTCTACTGCCTGATGATACTCTGGCTCATTTGGAAAACGACGCTTGAGGTCTTCCAATACTTTTTTTGCGTCCATGTGTCTTGTTGTTTTATTATTGTTGTTTTTAATTAAAGTTCGTTAATAATCTCTTAAAAAATATGTCGTGTTTTATTTTGTGAAAGTGTCGCAATGTTTTGCTTTTGTGTAGCACTTTTCTGTTATTGCTTGTCAAGTGCTGTTTTTTTGCTTTAATTGTGTTGTTTTATTTAATGTTTTGTCAATATTTTGTTGTTTGACGATGCAAAGGTATGATTTTATAATAAAACGAGCAAAAAAAGTAACAAAATTTTATGAAAAACATTAAAATTTGTTCGTTTCTTTAGATTTTTGCCCGTTTTTATGACCTTTTGGGAGTAAAATGGCAGTAAAACTACAGAATTATAACTTACGTTTTTTCGTCCAAATATTTTGTCGGTTGGTTAAGTTGGAGTATATTTGTCGCATAAACTCAATTTATCGATAAATTATGAAGAAGTTTTTTACATTTCTTTTGGCTTGTCTTGGGGTAACAAGCATGATGGCAAGTCCATCAATCAACGAAGATGGGGCGACCGTGAAGGATTGCACCTCTTATATTATAAATCCTTCGTTTGAACAAGGTTCTGATGGTTGGACATGTTCAAGTCTCCAGTCACAGGGTAACAACAGCTTCACTTTTAAGAAAGGCGCTCAGTACATGGAGAAGTGGGTTGCCAAGGGAAGTGCCGTCGGAAGTGCTTCTGCCAAGCAGACCGTCACAAACCTTCCTGTAGGTCGCTACAGACTTACTGTTGGTGCACAGAACCTTGACCAGAACAATGAGTCTGCCCAGAAGTCTGGTGCATACATCATGGCTGGTACTGCTAAGACTACCGTTTATACTCCTGGTGATTACTCAGTAGAGTTTGAGAACGTGTCTGGTACTGTTCAGATTGGATTCGTAGCAAGCAACGCACAGGGTAACTGGATTGCCGTTGATAACTTCCGCTTATATTATATAGGAGGAGATGTTGATGAAACAGCAGCCAAGAATGCACTCCCAAGTATTCATACAAAGGGAAAAGCACTCCTCACAAAGCAGATGAACGCTACTGTTTTGGCAAACCTTCAGGCAAGTCTCGATGCTGCCAAGGCTGTTATTGACGGAACAGAGGCATACAAGGCTGAGGTTACAGACAATCTTAACAATGCTATAGCTGCTGCCAATGCATCTATTTCTGCTTTCACAGCACTTAATACATCCGTCAATACTGCCAAGACTCAGGTAAACCTTTTCATGGGCGATGAGTATGCTAATGCTCTTACTGCAGCTCTTGCTGATGCACAGGCTGTACTCGCAAGTGAAAAGGAATATACAGATAAAATCAAGACAACTCTCGATGAGGCTACTACTGCAGCTAAGGCTTCTGTTGCAGCATATAAGACACTCAATACAAGTATAACAAATGCAGAGAAAGCTTATGGCGAAGACAAGGTAGGTGCTGCCGATTTCCTTGTTGCAATCAATAATGCCAAGGCTATTGCAGAGAACAAGACTGTCAAGACTGCTGATGTAGAGAATGAGGCTGTTGTTCTCGATAAACTCGCATTTGTATTCAATATCAATAACGCTACTGCAGGTACAGGTGTTGCTCCAAAGGTGACAAGTACTCACAAGTATGTGGCAACAGGTGCTACTCAGGCTCTCGTACGTGCTGCGTTCTCTGGTAGCAACCTCTTAGAGAAGGGTGTATGTTGGAGCACACATCGTGAACCAACCGTA
>JAGCWG010000061.1 GCA_017961965.1 Bacteroidaceae bacterium
CGTTGATATCAAGACTCAGGGCGATGTCGGTTATGAGGTTGAAGGTAAGATTACAGGTACAAAGAAGACAAAGGTTACATACCTCTTCAATAACTATCATTATACGATGTTTGTGCCAACAAATGAAGCAATGAAGGAAGCTTATGATAAATACCATCTTCCTACTGTTGAACAGATTAGACAGGCTGAATTGGCTGAAGAGGGTGATGAGGAATTAGCTGAACAACAGATTCCACAGAAGATGCGTGAAGTCGTTCTTGACTTTATCAAGTATCATATTGTGGATAATGCTTCGTTTGTTGATTTAGTCGGTAATGACTCCAAGTCTGTAGCTTCAGAGTCTCAGAAGACTGAACTTATCTTTGCCACTTATGTGGAGGATGATTCAACAAAGTTCGAAATCAAACATATATCAGAAGGTGTTGACTCTGCTTATCTTGCTGTGCCAAAGGTTAATAGTGGTAAAAGTGCATGGTATCTTGTCAAGAGTACTCCAACTGTAGATGCCGAAGGACATCCAACAAGTGTCGAGGTTTATACTACCCAATATACTTCAGGTAAGCCTTTCAAGGTAAAGATTGATGTATCAGAGAGTGGTATGACGTTGACTGACAATATTGGAGAGAAAGCTCAGGTGGATATGCATGACGGACTTCACAATCTTGTTGCTACAGAGTATTGGATTAGTAATGCTATATCATCAAAGAACAGTACTGGTTTGATGAAATCTACTTCTGATCCAACATTGTTCTTTTTGAATACATCTTCATCTGTAGTTCTGCATGCTATCAACCATCCTTTGGTTTATGCCGACGGTAAACATAAGAACCAAAATGGTGATATTGTTCCAACTCAGTTTGAATATATGTATAAACCACTTTCATCCGAGGTAAGAACTCGTAAATAAATCATTCTCATGAAGAAAATATTATCAATAATACTTCTTTTTACTTGTGTCGTCTTCACAGCAAGTGCACAGGTAAAGGCAGGTGACATCGTTACAGGACAAATCTGGGATGACCTTGAGCCACTTCCGATGGCTAATGTTCTCGAGGTTGATAAGTCTAATCGTATCGTTAGTCACTGTGTTACCGACTATAATGGTAACTTCTCATTGAAGATTGTCAGTCCTAAGAACATCATCCGTGTATCTTACATCGGTTGCGTAACTAAGGATCTTCAGATTAACAAACGTACAATGGGACGCGTCGTCCTTGCAAGTAACACTACGCTTAAGGAGGTTACTGTCAAGGCAGTACGTAAATCACAGACTTCTGGTCTTCAGATTCCTGTACGAGAGATTTCAGGTGCAACCCAGACTATCGATATGAAGGAGTTTGAGGGTATCGGTATGACATCCGTTGACGAAGCCCTTCAGGGACGTATCTCAGGTCTTGATATCGTTGCTAACTCAGGTAACCTCGGTGCCGGTACAACTATGCGTCTCCGTGGTGTATCTACTATCAATGGTAACGCTGAACCACTCGTTGTTGTCAATGGAAATGTTTTTTCTAATGATGCGACAAAGGACTTCGACTTTACTAATGCAAACGAGGAGCGTTTTGCAGAACTCCTTTGTGTTAACCCTGAGGATATTCAGGAAATCACAGTCCTTAAGGATGCTGCTGCTACAGCTATCTGGGGTTCACAGGGTGCAAATGGTGTAATCGAAATCAAGACAAAACGTGGTGCTCGTGGTAAGACTAAGGTTACATACTCTTATCGTTTCACTGGTAACTGGCAACCAGAGGGCTACAAACTCCTCAATGGTGATGACTATACTATGTACCTCAAGGAGGCATACTTCAACCCTACTCAGACAGATGGTTACGGTGACTCTAACTCTTCTCTCTATGTTCCAGAGATTGGTTACAATAAGAACTTCTCTGAGTACAATATGTTCAATGACAATACTGACTGGCGCAAGGCTATTCAGCAGTTTGGTCAGTATCATCAGCATTATGTGTCTCTTCAGGGTGGTGGTGAAAAGGCTACATTCCGTGTATCTTTTGGTTATGACTCACAGACAGGTACTGTTATCAAGCAAAAGCTTGACCGTATCACAAACCGTGTAGCTCTCGACTACTATGTTTCAGATCGAATCAAGGTGCAGGCAAACTTCGACTTGGCTTATACAAGAAATAAGAAGAACTACCGACCAAATGATGCACAAAATCATCCAAAGGATCTTCTTGCCATAGCTTTGGAGAAGATGCCTAACCTCTCTATCTATGAGGAGGATGCCAATGGAAATGATACAGGTCGTTTCTACACAATGAATCCTAATATTACACAGGAAGAGGGTACATACTCTGCTCAGGGAAAGATTCTTGAGGATCAGTATAAATTGGCTAACCCTGTAGCTGTGGCTTATCTTGCAAAGAACACCGAGTCAACAGTTAAGCTATCTCCTGAGTTCATCCTTAGTTATGAACTTCTTGGTACGTCTGAGGAACCTACTGCTCACAAGCTCAGATATGAAGGACAGATTGTGTTTGATATCTTTACTAAGAATGAGGATTCTTTCATTCCTGGTTCAATATTGTCTTCTACTTTTACTGCTGATGACTTCAACTTGGCAGGTATGAATGCCTATAAGAGCCATTCTCTTTCAACACGTCATACTTTGACATTCACACCTCACTTCAACAATGAGGATCACTCTGTGTTATTAATGGCGCGTTATCAGTACAACTCTGGTAACTCCTCATCACAGGATTTGACAGAAAAGTGGATTCCAACTTCAGGTGGGCTTACTTCTCCTCTTGCTGGTGGTGTTAATAATGGTTTCGGCTCAAGTGCTGGTGAGTGGAAGTCTCAGTTCTTCCTTTTCCAGGCCCACTATGCTTGGAAGGGTAAGTACATCTTTGATGCAACTCTTCGTGCCGATGGCTCTACTAAGTTCGGTCCTAATCGTAGATGGGGAATGTTCCCAGGTTTGTCTGCTCGTTGGAATATTATTGATGAGCCTTGGATGGAACGTTTCAAGTGGATTGACATGCTCTCTATTCGTCCGGGATGGGGTCGTGTAGGTCGTCAGCCTAACGAGGAAGGCCTCTTTTATTCTAAGTATGCTTCAGCCTCCGAATATATGGGTGTTGCAGCCGTAAAACCTTCTAATATCCGTCTTTCTGATCTTCGTTGGGAGGAACAGGATACATGGAACCTTGGTTTTGATTTTGGCTTCTTGGGTAAGATTACGGGTGATGTCTCTATCTATACTAAGACAACACGTGACCTTTTGAACAAGAACTCTGCAATTCCTTCAAATTCAGGTTACAGCTCTCTTTCTTATAAGAATACAGGTGTTATGCGTAACAATGGTTGGGAGTTCAACATCAATACCAACAAGCTTATTAAGATTGGAAGCAAGTTTACTATGGATTTCAATGTAACGTTTGCCAACAACCGTAATGAGATAGTTGATATGGAATCATCCATCCTTGAGACAATGAACGGTGATGGTAATACACCAGACAATGGAGCATATCTTTCAATGGTTCGTCTCCACAATCCACTTGGAGCAATCTATGGTTATCGTTTCAAGGGTGTGTATCGCTATTCTGACTACTATGATGCACAGGAGGCTATCAATGGAAATAATAAATTGACTGATGCTGAAAAGGTAGCTCAGCTCAATGATTTGAATGTGGCACCTGTTGTTCGTAATGCTGATGGAGAAATCGTATATGACTCAAAAGGTGCACCTAAGTATATGGTATATGACTACGAGAATATAAACTATCATTTCGTTGGAGGTGATGCTATCTATGAGGATATCAACCACGACGGTCAGATTAATGCTCTTGATGTTGTTTATCTCGGTTCTTCATTACCAAAGATGACTGGTGGTTTTGGCTTCAAGATTAACTATGGCCAGTGGTCAATGAATGCTCAGTTCAACTACCGTTATGGTAACAAGGTTATCAATGCAGCTCGCATGGGGCTTGAGAATATGTCAAACAACTCTAACCAGTCTCAGGCTATCAACTGGCGTTGGCATAATGAGGGCGATGTGGCACTTCTTCCACGTGCGGCATCTACTTCTAATGTTATTACTGGTTTTCAGACATCTGCAACGACACATAACTATCTTGGTTCAGACCGTTTTATTGAGGACGCTTCTTTCATCCGTCTTAATTATTTGCAGTTTGCTTATAATTTCAAGCCTGCAACTCTTAAGCAGATTGGATTGGACCAGCTCCGTCTCTCAGCAACATTGAACAACCTCTTCTGTATCACCAAGTATTCTGGTGCAGACCCAGAGATTGTGCAGGCAGGTTATTCTCCTGCAACAGATAACTCACGTACTCCAAGAGCACGTTCATTTACTCTTAATGCAACTATTGCATTCTAATTTATCGCTTTTGACATTATGAAGAAAATAAAGAAATCTATTAAGTTAGCGACGATTGTTGCTGCTTTTGGAATGGGTGTAAGCTCATGCTCACTTGATTTGCTTCCATTGAATGAGGTGGTGCTTGAAAACTTCTGGACAGATAAGTCCGATGTTGAAAGTGTTGTTGCATCATGTTATTCTACATTTCATGAAAGTAAGTATATTCATGATATCCTTGTATGGGGTGAAGGTCGTTCCGACAATACCATTATTGGTCCAGACGCTTCAGATGCCCTAAAGTACCTTATGAAGGGAAGTATCAAGACTACAAATGAATATTGTGACTGGGCACCTTTGTATGAGGTGATTAACAGATGTAATACCGTTATTAAGTATGCACCTCAGGTAGCAGCGAATGACCCAAATTATACAGAGTCTGATTTACGTATTAACCTTGCAGAATGTAAGGCTCTTCGTGATATGACATATTTATATCTTATCAAGACATTTAAGGATGTTCCGCTTACATTTGAGCCTACGATCGATGATGATGTAACGAAGATGTATCTTTCTCAGACTTCTTTTAATGAGGTTCTTGACGCTCTTATTGAGGATTTGGAAGGTTGTGTTCTTGATGTACCTGTAATGTATCATGATTATCAGAAGTCTGTGGGTCGTATTACTCGTCCTGCCATTCAGATGCTCCTTTCTGAGATGTATCTATGGAGAGCTTCTGATGCCACTCGCTCTGCCGGACAGCAGAAAGATGATTATGATAAGTGTTATCAGTATGCTCAGAAAGTTATTGATACAACGAAGCTAATCTATTCTACTAATGGTATTGATGGTATTAATCTTACTAAGTACATTGATAAGAATGTATATTCACTCTATGGATATCCTCTTATAGCAGAAGTTTCTTCTGGTTCTTCAATTGTTCCGTTTGCTTTCAATTGGAGTTTTTGTGATGATTTCTACTCATTTGAGTCAATATTTGAATATGCTTCTTATTATCAAGGAACTTTTTGGGTAAATGAGAATTTTACGTTGATGTATGGAGGAGTAAATAAACAGAATCAAGAGAAGACATATATGTTGGCAGATGCCAATATAATGAGCACGACACCTACTGGAACAGAGTTCGGTTTGGCATTGTTCCCAGCAGCCACAGATATTCGTTCAATATCTTCTTTTGCTTGGGAGGATGGTTCTTCGTTCCGAATCCTTAAGTATTCAAATATGAGAGTTTCGACTAATTATGATGGTAAGTCTGTCATAAACTACACTCTTAGTGGTATGATACCTAAGAGAGAAATTACTTCTGATTCATACCATAACTATGTTTTCTATCGTCTCTCAGAAGCTATGCTTTTCCAGGCAGAGGCTGAGATTGAATATGCAAAGTTGCTTAATCAGGAGTCAACCGACGAGGTTAAGTCTAAGGAGAATGACTCTATCAGGGCTTTGGCTGATGACAAGAGTCTTGCTTCCAAGAGTGTGGATGAATTGAAGGCTCATGCTCTTAAGCTTATCTGTGCTAATTATCTGCGTTCTAATCCTTATGCAAATAATTCAAGGGCCACAGCTTTGCCAAATGAAAAGGTGTTGAAAACACTTGATGAATATGAGGACTGCCTTATGAAGGAGCGTCGTCGTGAGTTCCTCTTTGAGGGTAAACGTTATTATGACCTTGTTCGTCAAGCACGTCGTGAAGGCAATACAAACAAGTTTATTTCAAACATGACTGCTAAGTATGCAGATGGTGGTGCTTCTGTAGCAATCAAGATGAGGAAGATGGACTTCTTGTATATGCCTGTATTGAAGAAACAAATTCAGATTAATCCTATGTTGAAGCAGAATAGTGCTTACTTGGATGAAGAAACTCTTGAAAACAACTAATGCGTATGAGAAAGTTATTTAATAAATTCTGCATGACTGCGGTTGCTCTTTTGGCGACTGTACAGTTAGGAATGGTTTCATGTAGTGACGATCCAGGTATCGACAACTACTATACAAGTAAAAAGGAGTATGCTTTCGATTATTTGAAGAATCGTTCAGAATTCTCTGATTATATTGCAATTTTGGGTAAGGCAACAGGCGAACGTAATGACTTGCGTTTCCACGATTTGTTGGCAACATACGGTAGTTACACAGTTTTTGCACCTACAAATGATGCTGTTAAGTTGTTCCTTAATTCAAAAGGCTATAAGTCTGTTGACGAACTCTCAAAGGAGGAGTGTGATACTATTGCTCTCAACTCTATCATTGAGATGGCATTCTTTACTACCGACTATAGTAATGATGTCTATCCAAAGGCAAACATGCTTGAGCATACCATGCGTATTGACTCGCTCACAACTTACGACCAGTATGGTGAACCTCAGTTGCGTCTTCTTATTAATAAGGATGCTACACTCATTCATTATGATGATTCTGTATGTAATGGTGTCGTTCATACTGTGGATAGGGTTGTTTGTACTTCAAATGACTTGCTTCCTATGCTGCTTGAGAAGGATACTACAATCTCAATGTACTATGAGGCATTGGCTTTGACTCATATTACAGATTCTATTTCGAAGTATCTTGATGAGAGCTATGGCTTTGCAACAGAGCGTGACCGTATTGACTCTTGTACTTGGACTAACAATAAGCTATGCATTTTTACTGCGCAGGAGTATGATAATGTAGCCTATCCAGAGAAGCGTTACTACAACTATACGGCTTTTATGGTCAAGGATGAAGTGTTGAAGGAAAAGGGCATTACTAAGGTTAAAGGTAAGAATGATCGATCATCTCTTGAATTTAAAGCTCATGAGATTTATGATGCTGTATATCCAGAGGACGCTGATGTTGATGATTATACAGACAGACGTAATGCTCTCAATCGTTTCATCTCTTATCATATTCTTGACCGCTATGGATTGTATTATACTTTGACAGTATATGACAACCACAAGATATATAATAACTTTGATAGAAAACACATGGATCTCAGTGACTGGTATCCTACATTGATGCCTAATTCATTGATGAAGTTCTCTTATCCAAGTATTTATAATAATCCAGGTCTTTACATCAACCGTCGTGGACGTCAGAGCAAGGCTGATGCAAGAGGTGTGTTCGTTCGTGGTTCTTACGTGTCAAAGACACTTCCAGCTGAAGCTATGGCGACAAATGGTATCTACTATTATATAGATGATATTGTTGATTACGGAGTGAAAACACAGACAGTTGTTCTTGACGAGCGTATGCGCTTTGACTGTTCAACTCTTTCTCCAGACTTTATGACAAAGTTGACTGATGGTGATTTTGCTCGTGGACATAAGACTTTGCATAGTGATAAGTATTATGGTGATGCTTCTATTAATAAAGATGCAGCAGGTAACAAAAATACTTGTATCGGTTTTAAGGCTGGTTATGTAAGACGTTTCCAGTTTACGGATAATACTCATCTTCATGTCCGTAACCGTTATCTTGGTTTCTGGTCTTACGAGGGTGATGAGGTAACTATCAAGGGTGCGTTCGACGTGAGAATTACTTTACCACCAGTACCAGCTGGAACATACGAGATTCGTATGTTTACTTGTGCAGGATTTGCTTCACGTGGTATCCTTCAGTCTTACATCGACGAAGAACCACAGGGTATTCCATTTGATATGCGTCCGGGTGGTGTTGCACTTTATGGATTTAAGTCTGATTCAGACCTTGGCGACGAGGATGCTATCCTTGCATTTGATAAGTCTGCTCATAATCGTGGATGGATGAAGGGACCAGGAAGTTATATCTCAGGCTCACGTGATACTCCTATGAGTGCTTCTGACGTTGGAAACTCATTCCGAAATCTGAACAACACACTTCGAAGAGTTCTTGGTACTTTCACAACGGATGGTAAGCATGAACATGTTCTTCGACTTCAGCAGAAGATGGAGACTGGTGGTGAGTTGAACTTCGACTTCATCGAGCTTTGTCCTGCTTCTGTCTATAATAATCCATACTACACAGAAGATATCTACTAATGCTCTTGCGATAGGTGAAAGGGGCTAAACGCTCTTTTCACTCTTCGCAAAAAACTATAAATCGTCAAATATGAAAAGTAACATAAAAAACACTTTATATACAGGAATAGCTGTTGTATCATCGGTTGTTGCAATGGTTTCTTGTTCTGACACATGGGATGAGCACTATAGTGGTCAGGGCATTGGTCTGGGTGATAAGACTTTGATGCAGTCAATCGAGGATAATGCTCCTGATTTTGCCAAGGTTATCAAGGCTGTAAAGTATGACAGAGAACTAAACTCTGATAACTCTTATACAGTTTGGGCTCCACAGCACTTTAACCTTGACAGTGTCCTTGCTCTTGCACAAACTGACTCTGCAAGGGTTGTAAAGGGATTCATTAAGAATCACATCGCACGCTATGCCGTGCCAATGGATGGTTCGGAAAAGACCGTTACGCTTATCAATAATAAGTATTCAACTTTTAATGCAAGCAAATTTGCCACTTCTGATTTGCTCAAGTCAAATATAGCTTGCTCAAATGGTATTCTTCATGTTATTGATAATAGTTTCTCATACAAGAGAAATATATTCGAATTGCTCCAGCATCAGTATGAGATTTCTGATTATGCTTACAAGGATAGTGTGGGTGGCTCACTCTATACATTCCTTCGTAAGTCAGATGCAGACTCTCTTGATTTAAATAAGTCTGTCAGCCGTGGTTATGATGATTATGGTAATCAGATTTGGGTCGATTCCGTTGTTATTCGTAATAACACTGTGCTCAAGAATGTTGATGCCCTTATATATGAGGAGGATTCAAATTACCTTGCCATTCTCCCATCTCCAAAGGCCTATCATGAAAGATTTCTTGAATACAAGAAGATGCTGAATTTTAATCAGAAACTTAATGAGAATATAAGTGTTGACGGTATTGATGTCTGTGACTCTTTAGCAAATCATTATGCAAATATGTTTGCTATGAATGATTTGTACTATAACATGACAAACAATGAACACTTTGAGGATTCTCTTAAGTCAACAACTTATCTCTATTCCGGTGGATATAAGGATGATGTCTATTATCGTAGGGACATTGAGGGACAGCTTAAGCCTACCCATGATATCTTGGCAGGTTTGACTCCTACTGAATGTTCTAATGGTATTGCTTATATGGTCGATGAATATCCTATCTCATTGGAAGAACAAAATCTTTACAAGATTGAGTATTATCTTCGTAGTTTTTGGATGGCAAAGGATGATAAATATTATTCTAATATTAATATGGATGTCAATTCCGATAATGTCCTGACGGAGTTTTATCGTATTGATGGCGATAAAAAACAGCATTTTGTTTATTACAATTACGAGCCTGTAAAATCACTTCCAACGTATTATTCATTTTCCATTCCAAACTATTTGGCATGTACTTACGACATCTCATTGGTTACTGTTCCTATGTGGGTGAAGGATTGGTATGACGGTAAAGGCGATTTTGAACCATCAGGTACGGCTCCAAAGTTTAATGTCTATATCTATGAGAGAAATGAAAAGGGAGTGTATCCTAACAATGGTTCATCTTCTGCTCAGATAAAGAATTATGCGGAGTCTTATGATGGTAAAAACAGAGTTTATTTCTATCAGAATATCGAAAATCCAATCGATACAATCCATATTGGTGAGTACACATTCAAGAATACTTACTATGGTAGAGGTACTGATGAGGAATCTTGTGGAGCAATGTTCCAGATTAAGTTGCCAAATAAAAACAAGATGCTTATTACGTCTCTTATCTTGACTCCTAAGCTTAAAAAAGATGAGGAAACTGGAAACGAATAATTAAAAACCTCGAATAAGTATATGAATCTATATAAAAACACTAATATTCAGCGTGTATGCAGATATGCTCTCGCTGTTACGGCTTTCACTATGGGAGTTTCTCCTATGGTTGCCCAAGAGGAGGTGGAAGATATTCCTGTTCAGGTTGCAGCTCCTAAGAAGAAAGTGAAACTCAATAGTCATAAGTATCCAACTTATGAGATTAAGGGTAAGGTTGTTGATGCTGCTACAGGGGAGGCTCTTGCCGGTGTACGTGTGCAGTCGTTTAATAACCGTTATTATTCTGCTTTGACGGACGAGAATGGTGAATATTCTGTTCAGGTGCCAAAGTTTATCACAGCACTTACTGTAAGTCTTGATGGTTATAACACAAATGTTGTTTCTATCAATGGAAGGACAGAGAATATTGACGTTGCTCTTAATTCTGATCTTTTTGTTAAGGATACAGAAACACAGAATGTAGCAAGTCGTTATGTTGAGGTAACTGGTTTTGAAAATACAAATGACCTAACTGTAGATCAGAATCTTCAGTCACGTCTTGCAGGAGATGTGAATGTCATTCAGCGTTCTGCTGTTCCAGGTTTAGGCTCGGCTATGTTTATCAATGGTTTCAACTCTTTGAACTCAAATGCTATGCCTCTCATCATTGTGGATGGTGTCGTTTTTGACCAGATGTATGATTCAGAGATGCTTCATACTGGTTATTTCAACAACCTTTTACAGGCAATAAACCTTAATGATGTTGAGTCTGTAAAGGTTCTCAAGAATGGTACTGCAATCTATGGTGCTAAGGCTGCAAACGGCGTTATCGTTATCACTACTAAAAGATGTAAGTCAATGTCAACTACTATTGATGTCAATATCAGTGGTGGCGTTGAGCTTATGCCTTCAACGATGGATATGATGAATGCGTCAGAGTATCGTTCGTATGCAAGTCAGCTTCTTGCAACGACAGGTACTAAGCTTACGGAGTTTAAGTTCCTCCATACGGATCCAAATTATTATTACTATAATATGTACCATAATGATACGGATTGGAAGAAGGAGGCTTATCATGAGGCATTCGTTCAGAACTATGGTATTGCAGTACAGGGTGGTGATGACGTTGCTAAATATAATCTTTCTGTAGGTTATGGTAATTCACAGGCTACATTGAAGGAGAATGACTTCACTCGTTTCAATATCCGATTCAACACGGATATTGTTCTTGGCGGTGATTTTACGACTAAGTTCGATGCAAGTTACACTAACGTAACTCGTGACCTCCGTTCAAATGGCTTGGTATCTGACTTCTATCTTAACTCTTGTGAGTCAACATCGTTCCTTGCTCTTGCTAAGGCTCCGTTCCTTTCACCATATTCTTTCTCTACGGATGGAAAGGTTTCTTCTTTCGTTTCTGATGCAGACAACTACCTTGACGAGGTTCTTGGTACTAAGGCATCGTTGGCCAATCCAACGGCTATCCTTGAGAATGGTGAGGCAATGAATAAGAACCACACTGATTGTACAATGATTGCTATTTCTCTTACTCCAGAATGGAGACCAAGAAACAATCTTACAGTTTCAGAGAAGTTCTCTTATAACATGCAGTCTTTCGACGAGGCTTACTTCACTCCTATTGTCGGTATGCCATCGTATAAGTTGCCAGAGACAGAGAGCACAACAGATAATAAGAGAAACTCTCTCTATACAACTCATAATGCTATTTTCTCTGATACTCGTGTGGATTGGGAGGCACTTACAACAGGTGCTCACCGTCTTTCCGTATTTGGTGGTGCTCGTTTTATGAATGATACGTTTGTTTCTTCTTATCTTCTTGGTGATAACACTGGTAGTGATAAGACTCCAAACTTACGTAAGGAGCAGAAATCAAAGAAAAGATATGGCCAGGATGTAGATTGGCGTTCACTTGCTTACTACGTTAATGTTGACTACAACTTCATGGAGAGATACTATCTTCAGGGACAGTTCTCTATGGAAACGTCTTCACGTTTCGGTAAGGAAGCAAAAAGTGGCGTTAAAATGTTAGGTACTGTATGGGGCATGTTCCCATCTATTCAGGGTGCATGGGTGCTGACTAATGAGAAGTGGTTCCGTCCTAACAAAGGTGTAAACTTCCTTAAGGTTAATGTAGGCTTTGAGTCTGTTGGTAATGATGCAATGGATAACTCTGCTACACTTACTTATCTTTCTTCAGCAGCTTTGTTGGCTAATCAGGTTACTTCGCTTGGCTTGGGCAATATCGGTAACTCTTCACTTGCGTGGGAGACAACAAAGCGCTTCAATGCAGGCTTTGAAGGTAACTTCTTTAGCAATAGACTGAATGTTAGATTCAACTATTTCAAGTCTAAGACTGATAATCTTATTACTCTTGGCACTCTTGCCTACGTAGCTGGTCTTACAGACTATTACACAAACGATGGTTCTTTGAAGAACGAGGGTTATGATGTTGCCTTCAGAGCAAAGGTGATTAACAATAAGAATTTCAAGTTTGAGCTTGGTGCTTCTGCTGGTCACTATAAGAATAAGATTACAGCTCTTCCACAAGGACAGAATGCTGTTGAAACTTCAATGTATGGTGCTACAATCCTTACAGAAGTCGGTAGAAGTGCAGGTGTGTTCTATGGATATAAGACAGATGGAGTCTATGCAACTTCTGCTGAGGCTAAGGCTGAAGGACATTATATTCAGGACGAGGCTGGTAACAAGACTTACTATGGTGCTGGTGACATGAGATTCTTGGATATTAATGGAGATAAATTGATTGATGATAATGACCGTCAGATTATTGGTGACCCAAATCCAGATATCTATGGTAATATCAATCTTGATTTCCATATCTATGACCGCTTGACTGTTTCTGCTGGATTCAAGTATAGCATCGGTAATGATGTCTATAACTATCAGCGTTCTTTGCTTGAAAGTGGCTCTATGTTCATCAATCAGACTACTACGGTTAATCGTAAGTGGACGAACGAGGGACAGGTGACAGACATTCCAAAGGCTACATACGGTGACCCACTCGGAAACTCTCGTTTTTCTGACCGCTGGATTGAGGACGGTTCATACCTCAAGCTTAAGAATGTGACTGTTTCTTATCGTTTCCCTGTCCAGAACGAATACATCAAGGGACTTACTGTCTGGGGCTCAGCTAATAACCTCTTCACTGTATCTAAGTATCTTGGTGCTGACCCAGAAGTGTCTTGTGGCAATAGCGTTCTTGTTCAGGGTATCGATGCAGGATTCCTCACAAGCGGACGTAGTTTCCACCTTGGTGTAAAGATTAACCTCTAATAATAAATTGAGAAGAATGGATGAATGTGCTCTATGGCATCTTTCATCCAGACTTCCTCAGAAAAAGATAATATATGAAAATTAAAAATATAATTGATTTTATTAAGGCAAGAAAGGGAGTTGGAATGTTCCTCTCACTTGTTGTTCTTAGTTCTTCATGCTTCGTGTGTACTTCATGCGAGGATATGTTTACTGCTGAGAATAAACTTGTTGCAACAGATCTTACTCCACAGGATACCGTGTATCAGGTGATGGGTATTATGAAGCGTATGCAGAAGCTTGCCACACGTACAATCCTTCTTGGTGAAGTTCGTGCAGATCTTGTGGATGTTAATTCTTTGGTGGCAACAACGGATGTACAACAACTCAATAGTAATGATATTTCCATAGAAAATGCTTACAATAAGCCTGCAGATTATTATGATGTGATTAACAACTGTAATTTGTATTTGGCTGGTGTCGATTCATTGCTGAGAAGTCATGGAAAGTACGTGTATGAAAAGGAAATATGTGCGGTGAAGTCTTTCCGTGCATGGTGCTATCTTGAGCTCGCCAAGATTTATGGCGCTGTTCCTTTTGTCACAGAACCAATTCTTTCTTCTGATGCTGCTGAAGAGATTGCTACGTCAGGTCAAAAAGCAGATATGATTCAGATTCTTGATTTCTGCATTAATGACCTTAAGGAATATGCATACAAGGATTACAACAATGGCCTTCGTCCAAAATATGGCAATGTAACGTATTATGGTTTAAGTTTTGACTATTTTTTTATTCCTGTTCGTTACCTTCTTGGAGAAATGTATCTTTGGCGTGGCTCTTGTACAGGAAACAGGCAGGATTATATTGATGCTATTCGTATGTATCATGACTACTTGTGCTTTACAAATGAGGAAAGAGGCACGCAGAAATATCGTATGGAATGGTGGGATAGAGATGCCGAGTCTATGAATTGGTCAACTTATTCTAATTTGTTTGGTTATGAAGATGAAATGACTTCTTTCCTTCCATGTGACACTGTAGCTTATTATGGTACGACAAATAATTTGAGAGAAGTGTTCTGTTCTCAGTACTCTAATAATTATTATCCATGGGTTACTCCATCACAGCGAATAAGGGACATATCTGCAGCTCAGGATTATTGCTATTATGATTACCAGAGTGCATCTGTGAAGGATACTGTCTATGTTTCGAAAGATCCTAATCATTTCTCTTCTTATTATAATCCATCTTTGCTTGTTGGCGATTTGCGTTTGTATAGTGTATATAGAATATCCTCTAACGCTTCTGAGAAACGATATCACTCTGATGTAAATGAGGTGCGCGAGTTTATTTCAAAATACTTGCATGGTAGTTCTTCTACATCTACAGATTTGAAGATGTCTACGGTTCCAATGAGTCGTGTTTCAATCGTATATTTGCATTTGGCAGAGGCTTTAAATCGTGCTGGCTTCCCTGAAACTGCATACGCTATTCTTGCTTATGGATTGACATACGATGTTATGAATAATCGTAATATTATATCACAGCGTGAGTTTGATGGATTGTGCGAAATCAAATCTTATGGTTTGACACTTCAAGAGGTTAAGTATGACGAAACAAGTGAATTGTTTAGCAAGACAAGAAACTCTTTCGTGATATGGCCATCTACAGTGTTCCAGAATTATAACAAGACATCCCCAAGAGACAAGAATCATGATTTTGGCGTTCCTGTTGATGATTCCAAGTTGCTTGTACAGATAGGTATTCACTCAAGAGGTTGTGGCGATACAGAGGTTAACGCAAAGTATTATCTTGACGACGAAGAGACAAAGAGCAAACTTGTTGCCATTCCAGCTAAGCCTGTAGATGTTCCTTTGGCTCCAAAGCCAGCAGAGCTTCTTCCTGATAGTATCTGGTATAAGGTTAATGACTTGGATGCTTCTAAGTCAACAAGCCAACTTGCTTATAGCAATTATGTTGCACTCAATGCAGACTCATTGAGAAAGTTTCAAGCTTATCCTGATCTCCATGATAAGTATCTTAAAGACTTAGAAGAATATCAGAATGCAGTAAACACAAATATTGATTATCTCGCAAGTGCTGCTGTTACTGCAAAGCGTCAGGCTCGTGTTGCCGAACTCATACTTGAAGAGGAAGCACTTGAAGGTTCATTCGAGGGGTATCGTTTTTATGACCTTATGCGTTATCAGAGACAAGAGGGTCAGTTTAATCCAAGTGCCATTACTCTCCCAGAGTGTGTCACAAAGAAATACGGCAATACTCCTAACATGACTGGTAAACCATGGTATCTCCCGCTTCCAAAGAGATAATGCTTTTCCAAAGCAACAATTCAACGTCATTTTGCTAAATGATTATATAAGGTAGAAAACTCGGTACATTCTTTGTACCGAGTTTTCTTTTTATACCCATATCTTTTCGCCGTAGCATCCATATCATTTTTACTCTTATACTCATATACCAGAATATTTACACCCATATTATTTTTATGCGTTAAGGCACCAATTAGAACTAAGCGACTGACCAAAGGGAAGTAAAACATGAGAAAACAAAAGAAAACAGTTTTATTTGGGGCACGAATTATCGTTAATTTGCCACGAATTTTCATTAATTTTATTTTTCATGATAATCTTCATTAAATATTTATGACCATTCGTGGCAAATTAGCGATAATTTGTGCCCCCCCAAAAAACAAAAAAGGTTTTCATCTGTTTTTAATTGTTTTTACATGTTTTTTCTTCGTCCGCACATGTGTGCGATACAAAAAATGGACATTTTGAGACTGTTTCATTTCTTGCATTGATGTCTCAAAATACTCACGAAAAAGTGGCGTAAAAAGAAATCTGCTGTCCGATTAAAACTAAAAAGCAAGAAAACTGCGGTTTTCTTGAAAAAAAACGTGGTGAACTCTTGCCAGTTTCACAAAAGTCCGTACCTTTGCACTCTCTTTCGTGAAGCAACGCTACTGAGGCTCACATAAGAGACGAGGTTAAGATGCTGAAAGATAGCAAGAAGAAATCTATCTTTGACAGACTGCGAACAATATGACAAGGCAGTACGGCTCATGAAAATGAGCAATACTAAATAAAGTCTAATGTCAACAATCGTGCCAGTGAGTGCAGAGCCCAGCTTGCTTGAGCTATGCCGAGCGCAGCCGATTGAAGACGAAGTCAATTCAAGAACTAAACGAATACAGCAGGAGAGCCTGGCCGAGAACAGACAATCACTTCTTCCTTATGGAAGGGTAAAGATATAAGAATTTACAGTGAAGAGTTTGATCCTGGCTCAGGA
>JAGCWG010000062.1 GCA_017961965.1 Bacteroidaceae bacterium
AATTTAGTGATAAGTAATGACTAATGAGCAATTAGTAATGAGTAATACCATGGTGCCGTCATTGTCTTATGTTGAAAGGCTATTACTCATTTATCATTACTAATTACTCATTATTATAAAAACTCACAGCCAACGAGTGGCTGTGAGTTTTTTATAGATTAGTAACCATTGTTCTGTTTCCAGTCGTTCTTGTGAATATTCAACATTGATGTTGAAATAGGGAAGATACGACAAGTCTTGTCAAATCGTGCAGAACTGAAGCTCTTCATGTGTGGGAAGAATTCATCCTCGAAGTGACCGAAACGAATCATATCGTTACGACGCCAGTTCTCATCGAAGAACTCACGACCACGCTCGTCATACAAGTCATCAAGAGTTGGGTCTGTCTCAAGAAGTGGTGCCTTTGCGTATGCACGAATCTCGTTGAATAAAGGTTTAGCATCACTTGCCTTTCCTGAACGAACAAGAGCCTCAGCCTTCATAAGGAGAATATCTGCATAACGGAAGATAGGGAGGTCGTTAGACTGATTACGTCCGTTATTATAGTCGCTTGCCTGAATGAACCACTTAACAGAGTGATAACCCTGACGGTAGCCTTCGATGTTATCACCAACATTAAGAGTTTGGTCATTATCTTGTTCAAGTTTGATTTCCTTAGTGAAAACAAGTGGATTTCCCTTACTATCCAAACATACTTCAGTTGTAGGAGTGAGTGTCTCTGGATCATAATTGTAAACAGTACCTCCTACGATGCTGTAATTACGCTCGTCACCCTCAAGGCAGAAACGATTAACACATTCTGGTGTAACTACAGCGTAGCCTCCACCTGAATTTGAAACGGTAATTCCATAGTAGTTTGGATTAAGTTTCTTTATATCCTTATAGACATGTGAACGACCATACTGCATTCCTTGAGCAAGAATATTGTCATAAGGAATAGCATAGATGAAGTCTTCAACATGTGGACCATTGTCATAAGAGAATTTCTTCATGTATGGCATAGAACCAAGATTGAACTTGCCTGACTTGATTATAGAATCGCATATAGCGATACATGCATCAAGTTTTTCATTCTTGGCAGTTGCAGCATCATACTCCTCTACATTCTTTGAAGTATATACAGCCCAGTTAATGTAAACCTTGGCAAGAAGAGCCTCTGCCATCCATTTGGTAGCTGTACCGTAAGTATTTTCACTTACTTCTTCTGTAAGTTGTGGGATAACATCCAACAACTCGCTTTCTATGTATTTAGCAACTTCAGCACGAGGCTTACGTTCAATATAGTTACCTGTATTAGCCACTGGGTCAAGAATTGGAGTATCTCCCCAATGTTCCATAAGTATGAATGTGAAGAACGCACGCATTACCCTTGCATAAGGATGCATCTCTGCAAAATCAGGATTGGCAATAATCTCATTAGCCTTCACGATTCCTGAAGAAACGGTACCATACCAGTCTATAGTAGCATCATCTGGCATGTAATTATGTAATGAAGCACGAGCATACACACCTGAATCGTACCAGTTGTTTCCAAAAGAAACAGCAGAAAATTCATCGCTTGAGAAAGCGTTTGCCTCCATGTATCTACGACCATAGCAATCTCTCATGGTAATATAAAGTGAATTGAGAGAAGGATTAGGATGCTGCTGATACATAGATTCTGTATTCACATCAAGGTCAGTACAGCCTGTAGCCAATAAAGCCATACTTGAGGCCATAAATATTTTTATCTTATTTTTCATAATGTGCGGAGATTAGAAATTAATTTTTGCTCCTAACAAAATAGAGCGAGTATGAGGATATACACTCCAACGATAGTCAATACCTGGGTCGATGCCACCAAGTCTAACTTCTGGGTCAAGTCCCTTGTAGCTTGTAATAGTGAATACATTGTTACAAGTAGCATAGAGCTGAAGGTTGTTTATCCAACCATTGAAGTTGTTGAATGTATAACCAAGAGTAATAGTTGAAAGACGGAGATAGCTACCGTTCTCAATAAACCTGTCAGATGGATAGTTTGAAATGTTATCAGTAGCAGGTGTCTCAAGGTATTCCTTAAGAACATTCTTACCATTGTTCAACTGAGCGCCGTTAGCATAGTTAGCACGCATACCGTTATATACCTTATTGCCAAATACGCCTGTGAAGAACATTGTAGCATTCCAGTTCTTGTATGTAAATGTATTGTTCCATCCGATTGTTACCTTTGGCTGTGCACTACCAGTCACAGTACGATCCTTTGTCTGTGGCTCGATTGTTGTCTCTCCTGTACGCTCGCCTGTCTCTGCATCATGAACATAGAAACAAGACTTTCCATCCTCATTAAGACCTGCATATTCGTATGTGTAGAATGTACCGAGAGCCTCGCCTTCGATAATACGCTGAGTGTAACCATTAGCAGACATACCTGCTACCATTGGGTCACCCTGGTTGAACTCGTCTGTAAAGTACTTGTCGTTTGATACTCTATCAACACGGTTTGAGTTATGAGAGATGTTGAATCCAGTATTCCAACGGAATCCCTTTGACTGGATGATATCAGCATTGATAGAAAACTCGATACCACGGTTAGTCATATCTCCCACATTTGCCCAGATGTAGCCATAAGGATACTGGAGTGGAGATACTGGGTAGTTCCACAAAAGGTCCTTTGTCTTTTTGTTGTACCATTCAATAGTACCATTGATGCGGCCACCGAGGAATGCGAAATCAATACCTACATTGAACATTCCTGTAGTTTCCCACTTAAGGTCTTTGTTAGGGTTCTTAGTGGCATCAAAGTCAGCATACTTGTCGTTTGAACCTGTGTGGTTAACCACACCGTAAGTTGAAAGGGCAGCATCATAGTTGAAGCCCTCAGAGTTACCGCTTACACCATATCCAACTCGTAGCTTAAGGTTTGTGAGGACATTCTGGTTCTTCATGAAGTTCTCCTCTGTGATATTCCATGCTCCAGATACAGAAGGGAATGTACCCCATCTATTGTTTGAACCAAACACAGAAGCACCATCACGACGAACTGTTGCCTGAAGCATGTAACGGCTGTTGTAAGAATAGTTTACACGACCATAGAAAGAAATCATCTTAGTAGTGCTGATGTTTCCACTTGTCACACCATTCATACCGTCAATACAGTTTGCGTATGTAAGGTTGTTCCACTTGAGTTTATCATTAGGGAAGTTATATACAGTAACACCAAATCCATCGTTTGATGTACGCTCCTCCCATGAATAACCAAGCATGAGACCTAACTTGTGAATCTCATTGAATGTCTTGTCAAAGTTTCCGTAAGTCTCAAAAGTATTGTCACTTCCAGTGCTTGTGTTGCGAGTAGCCTGACCATTTCGTGTGGACATCACAACAGGCAACTCAAGCTGAGAATTACGAGTATGATATTCGCTACCGATGTGCTGTCTGTTATTGTATGAATAGTTTGCACTCCAAGTCAAACCATCAATAATATGAAGTGTTGCCTTTGTGATGAATTGAATACGACGCCAACTGAACTCTGAAGTATCTTCGTTCAAGAGAGACAATGGATTGTAGTTCTTTGAACCAGAAGCCTTAGAAACTGACCAATTACCATTCTCATCAGTTGGAGAAACGAATGGAGAAAAATAGTTCATGGCATCAAGAACAGAACCACCCTCGTTATTCATTGCCACACCAGTATGCTTTCCAAACATAGCATTAGCACCTACAGAGATATCGAGGTGATCCTTAAGTACTGATGTTGTAATCAAAGAACGAGCATTAACACGATTCATGCCAGACTTCTTGATTACACCCTCACGATTCTGGAAGTTTACACTTGCCATGTACTTAGTCTTCTTGGCACCTCCATTTATTGAAAGGTTATGATTGTGAGTGATTCCGGTACGAAGCACTTCGTCTTGCCAATCTGTGCTACCATAGGCAGCACCTCTATCATCTGCAAAAGATATGCCATTCTTTTCTCCATAAGCTCTAAGGTCATCAGCTGTTGCCATGTCAAGAGTCTTGAGAATATTGTCAAATGCTACATATCCATTGTAAGTCACATTAGTCTTGCCATCCTTACCCTTCTTTGTAGTGATGATAATCACACCATTTGCAGCCTTGTTACCATAGATAGCTGCTGCAGAAGCATCACGGAGAACATCGATGCTCTCGATATCATCAGGTGCTACCATTGAGATGTCAACACCAGGGATGCCATCCACTACATAGTAAGGAGACATAGCGTCTGCACGGAGGGTTGAAGCTCCACGGAGAGTGATTGTAGTGCTTCCGTTAGGGTCACCTGTAGAAGTTACTACAAGTCCAGGTACCTTACCCTGAAGCATCTGTGCAGGGTCGGTGAACACACCCTTGTTAAGGTCTTCAGCCTTGACGGTAGTAATGGAAGATGTTACGTCCTTGCGTTGCATAGAACCATAACCAACGACTACTACGTCGCTGATAAGCTTGGAGTCTTCCTTGAGATAGACGTTAAGTTTGTTGCCTTTTACTGTAGCCTCCTTGCTCT
>JAGCWG010000063.1 GCA_017961965.1 Bacteroidaceae bacterium
AAACTGCATGGAGAGAATCCACCATCGCTTTGTCTTCATGTTGTCGATGATAGGACTCCATATCGGCTTGATTACCCATGGCAAGCCGAGCCAGCCAGTATAGACTGTTATCTCGCCATCAGTAAGACCAAACTCCTTGAACATAATCACGGAGAGCAGCATGACTGCCGTGTAGGGAAGCGCCTCGCCAAGATACAGCGATGGAACCCATGCGTATGGTGTTGTTGTCTTCATATTCTTATTTATATATTGCTTTGTGTCGTCTTGATTAAGGACTTAAATCATACGGTAACCGCGATATTATTTCGTATGAGGATCGATATACTATATCGATCGAGGATTGATATAGTAATTCAATCGAGGAAAGGATTACCATATCGATCGAGGATTGATGTTGACCTGCATTTTTAATGGGAGTTAACCGAAGTTAACGGAAGTTAACTACCATACTATGAAGTATGCAACTTCTCTTTCACCTTCGCCACGCATATCACGAGCCATGCAACAGGAGCACAGGCAAGGTCAATGAGGAAGAACGTCTTGAAACCAAGGATGTCGGTAAGGAATCCTGACACACACATAGGAACAAGCATCGCTCCTGCCACAAGTGGCACGTAGAGGTAGTTTATCGTATTGCGGTATCTCTCATTTGAAATATAATGCACGAAATACATACATATATTCAGTCCGAATCCAAAGCACAGCTGTGCAAGAAATGTCATGCAACACAAGGCTTGCATATCATCATACACAGGATATTGTGACATGAACACATAGCACATTGGCGACAATGTCAAAGGAATTGCCATGTACCAGAACATCCTGCCATAATCGTAACGGTCAATGAACATCCTGCCAAGAGTCACACCGATGGAGAAGGCTATCACACCTATTGTTCCCTGAGCAAATCCCACATCTTGTATGCTACAACCAAGTCCTCCAGTCTTGACAGAAGACATAAGGAAGAACACACGTGTCTGAAACATCAATGCCTGTGGTAGCAACAGGAAGAACAAGGAGGCAATGACACGAAACGAATACTGTTTCTGGCGTATGCGCTCCACAATATGTATCTCATTCTTCACGGCATGAATTAACGACTCGTGTCTATACGGATTATGAATACGCGGATTCTGAAGCACAAGAAAGTTCAGTATTAGGAAGAACAAGAACACTCCTGCCACGAGGTAGCTCTCCATTGCCCATGCCTTACGATAGCTGCGGAAGAACACCTCGGCAAAGCCAACTACGATAATAAGCACTCCATATGTAAGTACAACCGTACTTTGTGATGCAAATATCTTGGTCTTGTTATAGAGCAACTGCTGGCGTGGAAAGAGCATACGGTTATAATACATCTTTGCCAACAACTCATGCCATGCACAGAAGAAGCACACGACAAACATAATGGCAAAGAGCGCAAGCGTGTTGGGGGAGAATTTGTCGAGATACAACGTCGTGCCATATAGACACACGAAGATGCAAGCCTCAACAATATGTATGTGTTTCTTAAAACATCCCGCGTTGCGCACCTTACTACGTAGATACGACTTCATAACCCAAGGAAGGAAGAGCAGTCCGCCAAGGAGCGAAGACATGGCATTGCTCTGTCCAAACTGAATAAACATCAGCAGAGCAACATAAGTCACCATCGCTGATGGTATCTCTTCTGCTGCACACAGGCTCGGAATCCAGAACCAAGGACTATGTCTTCTCTTTTCTGACATGCTTGATGTTTAAAATCTCAAATCTATACATGTCAAATCCATGCGTCTCGAACACTTCACCCGAAGGCATAAATCATAGATTTGACATCATCAATATATCTTCTTTATCTCAGAATTAGGATAGTAATGCATAAGTATGCCGTCATACTTAAATCCCTTGCTACCCATAACGGCAGCACCAATCTGGCAGAGGCCTACACCGTGTCCCCAACCTTTACCATGAAGAATGAAACCATCAGTAGTTTTCTCCACATCGAAAGCAGAAGAATAGAGGTGTGACTCGCTGAGCCATTTTCTTATTTCAAGTTCCTTGCCCACGGTTACTGTATTCTTATCACCTACTATCTTGAGAAGGATAAGACGTCCCGAAGGACCACGCTTGACAGGAACAAGTTCCCTGATGGTTCCGAAGTCGATACCCGACTTACGTGCTACAAGCTCACTAATCTCTTCTGTTGTATATTTGACCGTCCAACGATAGAAGTCTGCCGTCTCTTGGTCATAGCCATTAAGTACCTGCGAAAGAATGCTCTTGTCGTTCGTGTTGCAGAAGTCTCCACTATCGCCTATTGCATCAGGCTTTGCAACGAGATAAGGTTTAGGAGAGTCCTCCCAGCAGTTCTGAAACTCCTCCATCATACCGCCACAACATTTGGAGAAACGGGCATCACATATCTCGTCGGCAAACATAAGTACTTTGCCCCTCGTAGCTTCAACGGCATCAAGGGCAGTTTGACTCTTGATACGTGTAATACCCTGATACCTCTGGCAATGGTCATCGGCACACACATCAAAGTTCTTGTGAGCGTCATGGTCATACCATCTGATAATCGTATCGACACCCTCTGAGGAAGAAGCACGATCTCCCAAAGCCTCGGCATGATGCTTGCAGCTTATCTGCGCCAGCACCCACGAACGGCTAATGACGGCGTGTGCCTTCAGGAACTCAAGACTTGCAGTTGCGCTCATCTCGCTTGAGATGACACACTTGAGGTAATCCTCCACACCAAGAATGTTGACGGCACAGAGCGTACCCTCATCTATGATGAACTTGAGGTTTCCCTTGAACGTCTGGTTCTCCTTTCGTTCCCAATGGAAGTTGATACCTATTATTACATCATACCAACCAAAGGAAGCATCTGCCTCCTTTGTTTCGAATATCAGTTCGTCATAAGCCTTGCCACGCCAACAGATACGCCCATCAGTTAAGGAGACCTCGTCGTCACCCTTCACTTCCTCATCACCTACTTTATAAGTTGAATTAAGGACAAATCGTATATTGGCTGCGTGCAAAATGCCAACACTTATCTTGGGTTCTTTCATCGTACTTTCTTCATGTTCATAATCATCTCCAATTCATCGTCAAGAGACATACCGCACTCACGAATGATGCTTCCTGCCATGTCAGGAGTAATCTTACGGAAGTCTTCCTCACGTGGAGTGATAATTAAGCCTCCCATGTCGAGGGCGCCAGGGCTGACAAGTATCTTCTCGTCGCCTTCTGCATAGTAGCAGTCGGGACGATGCTTTGCACGTGGTAGGATTACGCTCACGATACGTGGCGAACCATCTGTAGAACTTGCCTCCTTCCATGCAAGGATGTTCATCATTGGCTCTGTTGCTCCCTCTGGTATAGGAAGTACATCATAAATCTTCTTGAAAAGATAAGCATTCGCCGAAGGCGTACGAGTGATGATTATTACACCTGGACATACATAACCACGAAGGCTGAAGATACCTGTGTTGTCGGCTATCTGCTCAAGACGACTTGCCTCAAGCAACTCCTCCTCGCTGATAGGATAGATGCGTGAACGTGTTCTGCGGTAGTTGTTATCCCAGTCACGCTCCAATGGAACAACACCACGACTTCCCGCTTGGAAGTGCATGTGATCAGGAGCGGAGGCTCCGCAGAGAGGTCCGTTGTAGAACACCAACATCTCGTCGCCAAGTCCATCCGTGATGCTCATCATGTCCTCATAGCTTTCAAGGATTGCTTGTGGCTGATGATGACGTGATGGAATAGTGAAATGACGAGGAAGGATTGGAAATGGATTGACCAACAACTGGTATCTCTTAGCTATAGAGTTGTCAATCTGTTCCTCTGGTCGGTTATGCTCACAAAGGAAACAAGGACGTTCCTTGATGGCTTTTGCATCTATCTTTGCGCCAGTACTTACGATGCGTGCAGGATTATACTGAGTGACAAGCTTCACTTGGTCACAAATGATATTGTTTACTGCTACGTTCTTCAACTGTTCATAGCGTTCAGCTACTTCCTTCCACTTCTCCATTTGAAGGTCAAACAACTCATTTGCAATTTCTATTGTCGCCTCGCAATTCCAATAGTTGTTGAGGTTGCGACGGTCAAGTATCTCCAATGTACGAAGTCCGTCCTTGTACGCATTATTAGCGTTTACCTTCTCAGGTGAGAGTGCGGCATCAGAGTTACCTTCCCAACGACGGCAAAGGTAGAGTTCGTCAAAGATACGTCCAATCTTATACTTGCGTGAGAAAGCAAGACCAAGTGCATAATCCTCACCATAACTTGTATTAGGCACGCCTATCTTGCGCAACAATGGTGTGAAGAATGCTCGTGGCGCACCAAGACCATTGATTCGAAGGGCATTGTTGCGTCCGTTATCATCCGTCCATTCCTTATGGTCGATAAGGCCTGGAGGGAGAGTCTCAAGTTGGAAGTTACACATACGGTAAGAGCCGATAACCATGGCACACTTCTCCTCGTAGAACTTGTTGACGATACGCTGGAGAGTATCTTCGCCACTATATAGGTCATCGCTGTCAAGCTGAACGGCAAAACGACCGCAGAATTCAGAATTGCAGGCAAGGTTCCAACAGCCGCCTATTCCGAGGTCTGTACGAGATGGAATGATATGCTTTACACGGCTGTCTTCCTTAGCTAATTTGTTCAATATATCTGTTGTACCATCTGTTGAATGGTTATCTACAACGATCACATTATAATCAAACGATGCCTTCTGTGAGAGCGCAGAACGTACAGCATCTTCTATGGTCTTCTCACGATTGCGAACAGGAATGATGACTGAAGCCTCAACGTCAAAGTCGCCCTTGGTATGGTCTATCTCGTCAACTGACTCTGGTGCGATGTATGCACCAATCTTCTTTAAGTGCTCTGTGAACACCTTCTCCTTTTCTATCTGCGCCTCACGGTTGCGTGGGTCAACGTAGTCAAACTGTTTCTCGCCACTCTTGCGTAGGTCAAGTTCTTCCTCAGTATAGAGATACTCATGAAGATGGAACAATGGTGCCTCATACTTGTGACGGAGAAGATAGAGCATATAGTCATAGCAACCAGAATATATGAGTTCGTCATCAGACTTCTCTTCCAGATATTTTTTCATTATGTCCACAGAAATGAGGAACAATGAACCGAAGTCGAAGTCATCACGTACACTTCCGTACTGGATGTCGATTGTAGGTGAAGCATAGCGTTCACCATTCTTGACCTTATATCTATCTGAATACAAAATGGAAGGATGAAGCCCTAATGCAACGTTGTATATACGATTGATTGTACCATATCCGAGTGATATGGTCTCAGAATGTCCAAAGATA